>JBHELP010000045.1:0-3674 GCA_046263035.1 Candidatus Dormibacteria bacterium
CGTCGACAAAGGCGTCTGCCGCAGCGCGGTTGCGGGTGGAGCGGACAACGGCAATCGGGTACACGGCATCGACGTTCTGCGCGTCGGGGATGGCGACGCCCTCGGCCCGGTTTCCCGCCGACACGACATCGGTTGCGTAGACGATGGCCGCGTCGGCGTCGTGCGACTCGACCCTCTGCAGGGCCGCCCTGACATCGAGCTCATTGGATCTCGGCATGACCTCCACACCCGCGCGTTGCAGTGCACGTCGTGCCAGCCTGCCCGCGGGAACGCTGGGATCAGCGAGCACGACGGCGACATGGCCGCCTGCGAGGTCGGCAAGGCTGTGCACCCCGGCGGGGTTCCCTCGGGCGACGACAATTTGCAGACGGTTGCGGGCACATGTGCGCGGGGCATCGACAAGTCCGGCCGCCACAAGCGACTGCATGGATTCGGGATCTGCGGTGGCGACAACATCTGCGGGCGCCCCACCTCGGACATTCGTCACCAGCTGTTGCGAGCCGGCGAACGAAAAGGCGGGGCTGAATCCGGGCTGCGCCCGCTGAAGATCCCTGCCGCCATCCAGGAACGCCTCGGTGAGCGAAGCCGCCGCGAGGATTGTCAACGCGCCGGTGACCCGGTGTACGGTATGCGGCGACCCAGGAGTTGCCGTCGTGCCGCCCGCGCATGCGCTGACGACCCCCGTCATCAGGATTGGGCACCATGCCGGACACCGTGAGCGGAGTGCCCTCAGGATGAGCACCGGCGGTGTCAGCCGCCTATCTGCGACATGGACCGGTGGGGACGGACGAAATCGCCGGCGTTGATGCGATGACCGGCCTGTTTGGTCCAGACCGCCCGCCGGATGATATCGACGAGTCCGAGGTCATCGATGCCGGAGCGCAGCGGCGGGCCGAGCTCCGTCTCGTCGATGGAGAAAAGGCAGGTGCGCAGTTGACCCTCCGCGGTGATCCGCACCCGATTGCAGCTCGCGCAGAACGGTTGGGTAACGCTGTTGATGAAGCCGATCTCACCCGAGGCACCGTCGGCGAAGCCGAATCTTGTGGCGGGGTCGTGGCCGTTGGGGCGCGGAGACAGCGCGAACTCCGCCTCGGCCGCCTCGAGGAGCTCATCTCCGGGGACCACGCTGTCGCGGTCCCACTCAGCGGAACCGTCGAGGGGCATGAATTCGATGAAGCGGACCTGCACACCTGTTTCCCGGGCCATCCGGACAAAGTCCCCCAGCTCGTCGTCATTCACGCCCCGGACCACGACGACGTTTATCTTGATCGGCGACAGGCCTGCCTCTCGCGCAGCCTCGATGCCGTCGAGAACGGTGTCGAGGCAGTCCCGGCGCGTCATGAGAGTGAAGCGGTCGGCGCGAAGCGAATCCAGGGACACATTGACGCGAGAGAGGCCGGCGGCGGCCAGGGCTGCGGCATCACGGCGCAGAAAGTAGCCATTCGTCGTCAGTGACAGATCCAGGTCCGGGTGCAGCTCGTGGAGCATGGCGACGAGTCGGGGCAGCTCCCGGCGCACCAGGGGTTCACCCCCGGTGAGGCGCACCGTGCGCGTCCCCGATGCCACGAAGAGGCCCGCCAGCCGCGCGATCTCCTCGAAGCTGAGGATCGCTTCCCGTGGCAGCCAGCGCATGCCGTCCTCGGGCATGCAGTACACACATCGGAAATTGCAGCGATCGGTGACGCTGATGCGCAGATCGTCGACGATGCGTCCGAAGGAGTCTGTGAGGGGCGATACCCCGTCACCGGGAGTCATGGCCTTGCCGTGGTCACAGGGCTTCCTCCCTGTGTGCGGCGGATGCGGCACGGTGGGACTTGGGGCGCACCACGCGGCCGCTCTTCCCCCCCTCCTTGCTGAGCAGCCCCACACCGTCCAGGGTCATCCAGCGGTCTGCGGACTTTGCCATGTCGATGACCGTCAGGCCGGCGACGGTGACCGCGGTCAGCGCCTCCATCTCGACGCCCGTCCGCCCGGCGCACCGAACCGATGCCTCGATGCGCACGCCCGGCAGCCGCAGGTCCACCGTCAGGCCTACCTGGATGTGCGTGAGGGCAAGAGGGTGGCACATGGGTATGAGGTCGGCGGTGCGCTTTGCCGCCATCACGCCGGCGATGCGCGCGGTGGTCAGCACGTCACCCTTGGCCGTCCCGCCGGACCCGATGACGCGGGCGGTCTCCACGTCACAGCGAATCTGACCTTGGGCCACGGCGATGCGCTGTGAGGGATCCCTGTCCGACACATCCACCATGCCGGCGCGGCCACCGGCGTCCATGTGGGTCAGCGCGCGCGTCTCAGCACGATCCATCCACACGGGACCCTGAGCCGTGTGCTCGCGCTTCCATATGGGCACATCGGTCTTCAGGGACTCGATGATCCGCCGGCAGGCTTCGAAGGCCTCGGCGCGATGGGGGGCGCTCACAGCGATGGCCACACCCGCCTCACCCACGGTCAGGGTTCCGGTGCGGTGCTCTATGGCCGCGGCAGTGGCGCCCGTCTCGGTAAGGACTCGCTCGCCGATGCGGTGCATCTCCTTCCCGGCCATCTGTTCGTACGCCTCATAGTCAAGGCCGGTGACGGCGCCATTTTGAGAATGATTCCGGATGCAGCCGACAAAGGAGCACACGGCTCCGTCGCCATCCGTGCGCACGCCTGCCTGCACGGCGGCCACGTCGATGGGCTCCGCCGTGAGGCGGACGCGGACGCGATCAACCACCGGAGACCGGTGGAAGGAATGCCACCCGGTCCCCGGCCGCGACATCGTCCTCCCAGGCGGCCAGGGTCTCGTTGACCGCCGGCCGGATGGAGTGATGGTGATCGGCAAGATCTGGGCAGGGCTCGACGATCAGGCGCCAGATATCGGCAACCGTGCAGGGCGCGGTCGTCGCCAGCTCGCGATGCTTACCGAGCCTCTGGCCGAGCTCTCCGAAGAGGAGCACGCGTACGGGTGGATCTTCGACGCTGGTTGGGGAGATGGGCGCCATCGGACAAGAGTAGCGCGACGCCGTCCTCCCAACCACATGCCCTTGACTCCGGCTCGTCGCCTTGTCTGGAGCTGGCGGAGCGTCCTTCCGGTGATCAGGGGCGACCCCCAGGTCGCTCCTGTCCTCAACTGCAGCGGCATGGCTACCGTCCGTCTTGGTCGATGCAGCGCCTGCCCTCGGGCTCAGTGCTGCAGGAGGGTCACGAGCGCCCAGGCTCCAACCCCGATCAGGGCAGCGCCGGGAACGGTGACGAGCCATGCGAGCGCCATGTCGCGAACGACTCGCAGGTTCAGTCTTCCGTCGCGCGCCTCAGCACCGATTCCGATGATGCTGCCGCTGCTGACGTGCGTCGTCGATACGGGAAGGCCCTGGACGGCCGCGACCGTCACCAGGGCGGATGTGGTGATGTTGGCAGCGCATCCCTGGCGGTCATCCATCCGGGTTACTCGTTCGCCGAGCGTCTCGGTCACCCGCCTGCCGCCGATGAAGCTGCCCAGTCCCATGGCCAGGGCGATCATGACCACAACCCACGCCTTCTCTGCGCCGGTCTGGCCGGCCCTGCGCACGGCCAGAAAGAGGAGTGCCGCCAGGCCGGCAAGCTTGGGGGCATCGTTGAGGCCGCGGGCCAGCGCGGTCCCGCCGCTCGACAGCCAGTGCAGACCCGTGACGCCCCGCCCTGCCCTCCACAGGGGC
>JBHELP010000046.1:0-11398 GCA_046263035.1 Candidatus Dormibacteria bacterium
AGGGCTCCTGGTCGCCGCTCTGAGCCATGGCTGAGCCCTCAACCTCCCCCGAAGCACCGCCGCAGCGCTCCCCCGCCGTGCGGTGGCTACGCCGCTTCAGCTGGCTGTTGATGGGCGGCGCCGGACTGCTCATCGGCTACATCGTGGTGCTGGTCGGCTACCAGAACGTCCAGCAGTCACATCTGAGCGACTCCTGGGGACACGACCATCCCCTGGTGGCCGACGCCGTGCTGGCCTCCACCGGCACCCACCATGCCCACCTGGCCGACGGTCAGGCGGTGGCCAAGCTGAGCCTGCCCACCGTCGGCTACGACGGCATCGTCGCCGAGGGCGCCGATCGGGGCATCCTCACCGGGGGCCCGGGGCATGACGACCGCACCGCCTATCCCGGCGAGGGCGGCGTGGTCCTGATCAGCAATCACAACGGCTTCTCGATGAGCTGGAACAACCTGCAAGCGGGCGACGCTGCCGTCGTGGAGATGCCCTATGGGCGCTACCGCTACCGCATCACCAGCCGGACCATCGTCCCCGGCGACGACACCGGCGTGCTCGACAAGAAGCGTTCCGGCGAGACTCTCCTGCTGACCACCTGCTGGCCGCTCTGGCAGGGCAACCTGGCGGGAGAACGGCTGGTGTTCGAGGCGCGACCGGCATGACCGGAGCTCTCCTCCGTCGCCTGGCTGCGGTGTCCTGCGGCGTCGCCGTGGCCACCGGGGCGATGGGCACCGCGCGCCCCGTCGTGGTGTGGGCGAGCAGCCTTGTCTGCTCGGTACCCCATGTCGACTTGGTCAGCCCCACCGTGGGCCGTCCCGGCGACCGGATCACCGTGAGCGGCTCCTTTGGCAGCACCGCCAACGCCGCCTGCGAGCCGAGCCTCAGTGTGGGCGGGACGCCGGTGGGGCTGACCTCACACAGCAACGGCGCTCTGACCTTCACCGCCCCGCCGGTCAACGGCCCGGTGGTGGCCACCCTCACCGATCTGGCCGGCGCCGCCAACTCCAGCAACGCCAACCTCGTCTACGGGACCATCCCCACGGTGTCCGGTTTCTCACCCGGCACGCCCGTGGAGGGCCAGACCATCAGTGTCTCCGGCGGTGGCTTCTCTTTCCGGACGGCGGGCGGGGCCCTCAACCCCGCGGTGGCCGCCACGGCCTTCCTCGGTGGCTCCCCGTGCCAGGCCCTCGGCGTCCGGTCGTTGACGGACAGTGACCTCACCCTGGACGGCCCCGGCCGGTACTGCAACGGCGCCGTGCAGCTCGCCTTCCAGCTGGTGGTTGACCGGAGCACCAATGCTGTGCAACCGGTGGTCGTGGGGGCCGGCTCGATAAACGTCGCCGCCTCGGTGGCCTCGGTTGCTCCCGGCAACGGTGCTCCGGGAACCCGGATCACCGTGTCCGGCTCCGGCTTCGGGACAGGGGGTAGGGCCGCGGTGGGCGGATCGCCCGCACCGGTGTCCTGGCAGGACCGCTCCGTGGCGGTGACTGTGCCGGCGGCCGGGGTCTCGGGTCCGATCGGCCTGGTCCGGGCCTACGACGGCGCCGCCTTTGATGCCGGCTCGGTGACCGTCGACGCCCAGATCACCGCGGTCACCCCGGCTGCCGCCGGTGTCGGCGAGAGCGTCACCATCTCCGGCGCCGGGTTCGGACCATCACCGGGGTCGGTCCGTCTCGGCAGTGCCGACCTTCCCGTCGCCCAGTGGTCGCCCACCTCGATCAGGGTGACCATCCCGGGCGGCGTGGTGAGCGGTGGTCTCACCGTGCTGCCGGCGGTCAACACCTCCGCGACGGCAGCCCTGACCATCGTGCCCCGGCTCACCGCGGTGTCGCCCACCCACGGACCGGCCGGGACGCCCCTAGTGGTCAGCGGCACCAGCCTGGGCTCGCGCACCGGCTCGGTCACGGTCGGAGGCCAGCCGGCCCTGGTCACCCTGTGGGCGGATCAGAGGGTGGCCTTCACCGTACCCGAGGGAGTCAGGGCGGGCCGCTCGACGATCGTGGCGACGCCCCCCGGGGGGGCCGCCGCTGGTCTTCCCTTCACCGTGGACCCCGGCGCCCTCACGCCCGCGGCGGCGGCCGCGGCTCTGGCCGCCGCCGGCATCACGCCGCCCCCCATCCCACCCAGCCCGTCAGGACCGGTGGTCACCAATGGCGGCGCCGTTGACTTCCATCCCCAGCGCAAGCCGCCCAGCCCCATCAACCTCACCCTGGTGCCGGAGCGCGACCAGGCGGACCCTGGCTCTGACGTGGGGCTGACGGGGACCCTGGTGGCCTACGGCAAGCCGGTGCCCGGGGCCACCGTGGAGCTGGTGATAGTGGTCGAGCCCGGGAGGGACGCGGCGCTCAGCCCCGCCCGCGCGGTCACGGATTCGAGGGGCCAGGTGCATGGCAGACTCCATCTGAGCGGCACTGCGGGGGACCACATCCTCCTCGCCCGCTCCGGTCTGTACTCCGACGAGATCCGGGTCCGCGGTGGCAGCGACACCGCGCTTGCGACCACCGGCAGCGTGGTCAAGAGGTCCGTCTTCTGGGGGGTGATGGCGGCATTGCTTCTGTTCGTACTGGGCTTAGGCATCAACCTGGCTACAACCCCTGGCGCCGCCCTCGCCGGCGCCGGAGTGTGGCGGCAGAGACCGCCCGGGCCCCGTGGGGTCGTCATCGGGGGCGGCCGTGTGGCCGTCATCGTGTTCCGATCCGGGGTGGCCGGATGGCAGAGCAGCGGGCGCCGGCTACTGCCACGCCTCCGCCGGCTGACCGAGCCGGCTCAACCGGCTGCGGCCCGGGTGCGCAGGCTCATGCGCCGTTCGCATGCACCACCGCTGCCCCCCACCCAGTAGTGGATCAGGGGGAGGCCGTCTAGGGCATCCAACCGGTGAACCCTCGTAGACTCAATTCTCATGACACACCGGGGCGCTGAGGCCCTGGTCGGCACCTCCCACAGGCCGCGCCAGCGGCGGAGCTTGCCGCTGACGGGCTCGACCTCACTGCCCCCCGCGGAGCACAAGGCGCGCTCCGTCGAGGCGATGTTCGACCGCATAGCGGGGCGCTATGACCTTGTCAACCAGGTGATGACATTCGGCCGGGACGTGGCCTGGCGGCGCCGCGCCGTCGCCGAGATGAGGCTGGCATCGGGCTCGCGTGTCATTGACCTCGCCTGCGGGACAGGCGATTTCTGCCGCGAGCTGGAGCGCGAGGGCCATGCCGTGATCGGCTGCGACTTCTCTGCCCGGATGCTTCAGGTGGCCGCCTCGCGGACCCGGGCGCCCCTGGTCCGCGCCGACATCCTCCGGCTGCCGATGCCCGGCGGATCTGCCGACGGCGCCACCTGCGGCTTCGCCCTGCGCAACGTGGTCGACATCGACGCCTGTTTCGCGGAGATGGCCAGGGTGCTGCGTTCTGGCGGCCGCGTGGCCATCCTCGAGGTTGCCGAGCCGCTCCGGCCACGGCTCCAGCGTCTTCACGCCCTGTACTTCCGCCATCTCGTGCCCCTCATCGGCGGCGTGATCTCCGACGCGGCGGCGTACCGCTATCTGCCCGCCTCTACCGCGTACCTCCCTCCTCCTGCCCGGCTTCTCCAGGCCTTGCGGAAGGCCGGCTTTGCCGATGCACGCCGTGTGACCATGGGCCTGGGCGGCGTGCAGCTCCTTGTGGGCACCCGACGCTGAGCGTGGAGCGCACCATCGCCACCCTCTGGGCGGAGGACGTGGAGGCCGTGGACACGGTGGACCTGGCCGGACAGTGGCAACCCGCGCGAGGATTTCTTTTTGATCGCTCTGGTCGGGGGGTTGCGGGCATCGGTGTGGCGGCCGAGGCCGGCTTGGCTCCCGGCGCCGGCCAGCTGGCGGCCGCTGCGGACCATGCCGAGCGCCTTCTCGCCGGCGTGGAGGGCCCAGGCCGGGAGACCGTGGCCGCGGTCGGCGCCCTCCCCTTCGACGGTGCGGTCGCCGCCCGGCTGACAGTTCCGGCCCAGCTGCTCCGTCGACAGGGTGACGAGGCGCAGAAGGTGTCCGTCGCGAAGTGTGATCCCGGGGACGGGCAGGCCGCTCCGGAAGCGGTGGCCGCCGGCCACCATGCCCTCACCGCCCTGTCCCGTCAGGCCGGCCCCGTCCGGGGGTGGCCGGATCCCGAGCCCGCCGTCTACCGCGAGATGGTGGCCGAGGCCCTCCGCCGAATCCACGCCGGCGAGCTGCGAAAGGTGGTGCTGGCCCGGACGCTGGTGGTGGAGGGCGATGCTCTCGCCGACGCCTGTGGCATCGTTTCCCGCCTCCGCCAGGGCGACCCCGACTGCTACACCTTCGCCGTATCCACTGGTGGGGAGAGCCCCTCGCTGATGGTCGGCGCCACTCCTGAGCTTCTGGTCCGCCGGCGTGGTTCCAGGGTGCTCTCGACCCCGCTCGGGGGGTCCACGCCGCGCCGGCCCGACCCGTCGGACGATCGCGCCGCCGCCAAGCGGCTGCTGGCCTCGGACAAGGATCGCCGCGAGCATGCGCTGGTGGTGGAGGCGATCACCGACACCCTGGCCCCGTACTGCACCGCCCTCGAGGTGGCGGAGGGCTTCCAGCTGACCAGTACGGCCGGCATGTGGCACCTGGGTTCGACCGTTCGCGGCACGCTCAGTCCGGCGGCGCCCAGCGCGCTAGGGCTGGCCGCGGCGCTGCATCCGACGCCGGCCATCTGCGGGACGCCGCGGCAGGCGGCGATGACAGCCATCCACGAGTTGGAGGCGGTCCCCCGTGGGCTCTACTCGGGCATCGTCGGCTGGGTCGACGCCCGGGGTGACGGCGAGTGGGCGATCAGCCTGCGCTGTGCCGAGTTGACCCCCTCAGGAGCACGTCTCTACGCCGGCGCGGGCATCGTGGAAGGGTCCGATCCCGCAAGCGAGGTGGTCGAAACCGACGCCAAGTTCGGGGCTTTTCTGGACGCCCTGCGGATCTGAGCATCCCCCGCGTGGGCCTCCCACCAGGGTCACCGGCGAGGCTGGTCGGTGGCGTTGGCGGCTCAGCAGTTGCCGTCGGCGGAGTCACCGGTGCCGTCGGCGGAGTGAGCGCCGGAGCCGGCGCCTGGGGCCCGGCACGCCGCCGGGGCTGCCCACTGTCGCGGGTCCAGGGTCCGGCCGCTGCCGGGCATAGAGGATCGCCACCGCCTCGGCCTCGGCCTCGGTGCCGGGGTGTTGGTGACGGCGACACCACGCCAGGGAGGCGGATGCCCCCGCAGACAGGTGTCCCGCGAGTGTGGCGGCGTCGCGGCGGACCACGGTGAGCGCATGCACAACCGCCCGGCGAGGATGGATCTCCTGCAACCAGGGTGCGCCGCGGGGAAGATGTCCCGTCCAGCGATCGCTCATCTTGTCGCCATCCTCATGTGATTCCCAGGCCTGATGCGGCCGTCTCCACCATTGTCGCCTGCCGGTCCCCGAACACCGTGGCGTGGCGTCCCTTCCGATGGCCATGCCCGCCGCCGGGTGAATCCTCATCGCCGGCCACCATGGTGCTGTCGATCATCGCGCACCCGGACGGTGTTGAGTCCCTCTGTCACCGCTTTGCTGATGATTTGATGCCGTTGCGGGGCGGCACGCCTCTCGGTGCGCAGCTCGACGATCTGAACCCCCCCGTCGCCGAGCGCCGCCATCACCGCGCCGGCCAGCTCCGCGGCCCTATGGACGCGACGGTGATGGGCTCGGGCGGCGGCTGCGAGCAGTTCCATGTCGAGGCCGTGAGGGGTTCCGAAGAGCCTGTCGGCTTCGGGCAGGGTGGCCTGGGCGAGCAGCGAGAAGATTCCTCCTCCGTCGTTGTTGACCACCACCAGCACCACGTCGGCGCCCTGAGAGCCGGCCCAGAGCAGGCCGCCGGCGTCATGGAGGACCGAGAGGTCCCCCAGCAGCGCGATGGTGGGTTGGTGACGCGCGGACATCCCGAGGGCGGTCGATACCAGCCCGTCGATGCCGCTGGCCCCCCGGTTGCCGACCACCCTCAGCCCGGGGCGCGGTGCCATGAAGAGATCGAGGTCGCGCACCGGCAGGCTCGATCCGGCGAGCAGCAATGCGCCCTCGGGAAGGCAGGCGGCCAGGTCCCGGGCAATGCGCCCCTCGAAGAGATCGGTGCAGCCATCGAGCTCGTCGTCGACCCTACGGCGGACCTCGGCGTCGGCCGTGCGCCAGGCGGTCGACCACGGGGTGTCGCCCCGGGGCGGCAGCCGCTCCAGGAGCGCTTCCGTGAGGGGTTCCAGCTCGCAGGCGATCGTCCAGGCGGCCGCCCGGCCGGGATCGGGGCACCCATGGTCGGCATCGATGATCACCAGTGAGCCCGCCGAGCCCTCGGTCGCGAGGACGGAGCGACTGGTCGATGTGGCACCAACGTGGAGGACAACGTCGGGGACGTGCTCCGCCCGGAACCTGTCGTTGGCGAGGAGCAACGCCCCGGCGGCGAGCGACTCCCGACCCGTCCTGAGGCCGGATGTGGGTTCGGCCACAAGCGGCCAGGCGATCGTCTCCGCCAAACGCGGCACACCGACGGGGGCACGCTGGAGAGAGCCGGCCACCACCAGGCCACGCTCCGCGGCGGAGATGATCTCCACGAGGGCGTCGACGTCAGCCTCCCTCGGCTTTCGTGCCGGCGCCGAGCGGCGTTCCCAGGGCGCGCCGCCGCGGCGGCCCAATGCGTCCGCTCCGAGCTCGACGGCTGCTCCAGAGGGGACGAGTGGCTCCCGGAATGCGAGATTGAGGTGAACCGGCCCCGCCGGAGGTCCGCAGGCCACGGCCAGGGCGCGGCTGCCCAGCGAACGCCAGTACCGCGCGGCCCCAGGGGATGCCTCGGGCAGGCCGGCCTCGGCGGACCAGCGAACGTGGCCGCCGAAGATGCGCACCTGATCGATCGCCTGGTTGGCACCCGTGTCGCGCAGCTCAGGGGGCCTGTCAGCGCTGAGCAGGATAAGGGGCACCCGGGCCATGTCCGCCTCCACGGTGGCGGGGAGCCAGTTGGCCACCGCCGTGCCCGATGTGGCCACCACCGGCGTGGGCCTCCCGCTGGCCAGGGACAGTCCCAGGGCGAAGTACGCGGAGGATCGCTCGTCGATGTGGACATGAAGCTGTATCCCCGGGTGGCGGCTGAAGGCCAGGGCCAGGGGCGTGGAGCGGCTTCCCGGCGAGAGGCAGGCATCGGTGAGCCCTCCCCGCGCCAGCTCATCGACCAAAAGCGAGGCACAGGCGAGACCCACATCGCCGGCGCCGGGTGCAGTCACCCGGCGGCCGCTCGTAGACGCGTGGCGTCGGGGGCCACGCGCCGGGGTGCGATGAATCCTCCGACCGGTACCAGTGGGTCCTCGGTGACGTCCTCGGCGAGAAGGAGCGCCGTGCCGACACCGTGCGCGAAAGGACCCGCCGGCAATGACGCCGCCAGCGCCACGACCGCGGCCAACCCGACCGAGGTCTCCAGGGCGCTGGAGGCAATCGCGGGCATTCCGGCTGCCTCAGCGGTCCTCAGAGCGGCACGGACGCCGCCCAGCCGCTGGGGCTTGAGGACGACGGCATCGGCGGCGGCCAGCCGCCGCAGGCGGTCCCCGTCCGACGGCGTACGGATGCACATCTCGGCCGCGATGGGGACGCGCTGCCGGCGCCGCAACCGGGCCAGCTCCTCCATCCCGGCCACCGGGTCCTCGATCAGCTCGATGTCCAACCGGGCCAGCCGCCGCAGCTGCCGTTCCGCCGTGTCGAGATCCCAGGTGCTGTTGGCATCCAGCCGGATACGCACGCCGGCGCCCACGGCGTCGCGCACGGCCCGGACGCGATCCTCCCCGCCCGCGTCGCCCACCTTCACCTTCACCGTGCGGCAGCCGGATTCGATCGCCATCCGTGCGGCGAGGCCGGCCGCCACCCTGGGCACCATGGCATTGACCTCCACCACCGTGCGGATCGGCGGTGGGAAGGAGCGTGCCGACGCCTCGGTGGCGGCGCGCTCCGCGGCGGCAACCTGCTCCGGCCCCCACCCCGGGAGAGGGGACACCTCCCCCCATCCGGCTCGTCCCTTCACCAACCAGCCATGGCGTTCAGCGACCGCACCCACCGGCTCCCTCAGGCGCACGGAGAAGGGGATGCGGGCCGGCATCAGCGGACGGACAGTCCCACCGTCAGGAGGAGTCCCACCGCCAGGTGGAGCCGGGCCGTCGCCACCAGCGCCGGTATCAGCGCCGCCCCCGAGGCGCTGCCCACGCTGCGGAGTATCCCGCCCATCAGGGGGACGGCCGCCACCACGATGATGGCCATCCGGGGGAGTCCTCCGACGACCGCCGCCGCCACGGGAAGGACGATGGCGGCCAGGATGGCAACCACGTAAAGGTATCTCGTGGGCGTATCACCGATCCGGACGGCCAGCGTCCGCTTGCCGGCGGCACGATCGGTGGGGATGTCGCGCAGGTTGTTGACGATCAGGAGAGCCACGGCGAGGAGGCCCACCGGCAGGGCTGTCCACCATGCCTGGGCTGGGATGTGCCCCACCTCCACGTAGGCCGTGCCGCAGGTGGCCACCGGTCCGAAGAAGAGGAAGACGGCCACCTCGCCCAGGCCCAGGACCGCATAGGGACGGGGACCGCCGGAATAGAGCACCGCAGCGGCGATGGCCGCGGCGCCGATGAGGATGAGCAGTGGCTGAACCGCGATCGCCAGGACCAGGCCGGCGGCGGCCGCGACAAGGAAGCTGATCAGTGCCGCCCCGGCGACCGAGCAGGGTGAGGCCAGCCCGCCGGCCACGAGCCGTCGTGGTCCCACCCGCGCCCCGCCATCGACCCCCCGAACGCCGTCGAAGTAGTCATTGGCATAGTTGACGCCCACCTGGAGGCCCAGGGCCACCACCAGTGCCCCCGCGGTCCTGAGGACGGTCGGCTGTCCCGAGGCCGCCGCCCCCACGGCGACGGGCACGATCGCCGCACCGAGGGTGCGCGGCCGGGCACCCTCCCACCAGATGGCCGGCGAGCTCACGGCCGCCGGGGGAACCGGGAGAAGTCGGGCGGCCGCTTGTCCAGGTAGGCGTTCCGACCCTCCTGTGCCTCCTCCCCCATGTAATACAGCAGGGTGGCGTCACCGGCCAGCTGCTGGACGCCGGCAACACCGTCGCTGTCGGCGTTGAAGCCGGCCTTGAGCAGGCGCAGGGCCATCGGACTCATCTCGAGGATGCGGCGGGCAACGGCCAGGGTCCGCTCCTCCAGGTCCGCGAGAGGCACCACCCAGTTGACCAGGCCCCAGCGCTCGGCCTCATGAGCGTCGATCTGCTCGCAGAGGAACCACAGTTGCTTGGCGCGCTTGAGCCCGACCGTGCGGGACAGCAGCCCGGCGCCGAAGCCGGCGTCGAAGGAGCCCACTTTGGGGCCGGTCTGACCGAAGCGCGCGTTGTCGGCGGCAACGGTGAGGTCGCACACCAGTTGCAGGACCTGGCCTCCACCCACGGCGTAGCCCGCCACCATGGCGATGACCGGCTTGGGCAGCCGCCGGATCTGAATCTGGAGGTCGAGAACGTTGAGCCGGCCGACGCCGCGAGCGTCGCGGTAGCCGTCATCGCCGCGAATTCGCTGGTCGCCACCGGAGCAGAAGGCGGCGGTGCCCTCGCCGGTGAGGATGATCACGCCTGTCGATGGGTCCTCCCGGGCGACCTCGAACGCGCGGGAGAGCTCGAAGACGGTGGTGGGTCGGAAGGCGTTGCGCACCTCCGGTCGCCGGATGGTGATCCTGGCGATGCCGTCGGCGGTGTCATGCGCGATGTCCTCGTAGTCCCCGATCGGGGTCCAGCTCACGGGCTCACTCACGGCGTCCCAAGCGTAGCCGAGATGGCCGGCGTGTAGGCTCGGGGAATGCGGCCGGCCCCGCGCTCTCGCCCAGCCATCGAGGCCGGCGACGTGATCGCGGTGAGGCTCCCGGCCGGTCCCCAGTGGAGCGACCACCTCGGCATCGCCTGGGACTCCGGCGCCGCCCTGCTTCCGCTCGACGTCCGGATGCCGGAGGCGGAGATGGGCGCGCTGCTCTCGCGGGGCCGGCCCACCCTCCTGGTCGACGGCCGGGGATGGCACCGCCTGCCGGGCGGCGTCCGCGGCGACGGCAGCGTCGGCCTCATCATGGCCACCTCAGGCGCCCGCGGTGAGCCCGCGCTTGTGGAGCTGGAGAGGAGAGCGGTCGAGCACGCGGTCCACGCCTCCGCCCGCCGCCTGAACAGCGGTGCCGGCGACGGTTGGCTCGCCTGCCTGCCGCCCTCGCACATCGGTGGTCTCCTGGTGCTGTTGCGGGGGCTGCTGCTCGGTGCCCCGGTGATCATCCATGAGGGGTTCCATCCGGCGGCCCTGGCCGGGGCGGTGGGCAGTGCCTCCTTCATTTCCCTGGTGCCCACCATGCTGGCGCGTCTGCTCGATGCGGGGGTGGACCTGAGCCGGTTCAGAGCCGTCCTCGTCGGTGGCGCCGCCATCGATGCCCGTCTCGAGACAAGGGTCCGCGAGCGGTCTGTGGCCGCCGTCCCGACCTACGGGCAGACTCAGAGCTGTGGCGGGGTGGTCTATGCGGGCCTGGCGCTGGAGGGCGTCGAGGCCGGCATCGGCGTGGCCGGCGAGGTCGAGCTCGGCGGGGCCACCCTGATGCGTGGCTATCGCCTCGACCAGGCCCGGACCGCCGCCGCCTTCACGGCCGGGGGCCGCCTGCGCACCGGTGATGCCGGGCACATCGACGCGGAAGGCTTGCTGCACATCGAGGGGCGCCTCGACGACCTGATCATCACCGGCGGTGAGAAGGTCTGGCCGGCGGAGGTGGAGGCCGTGCTCATCGATCACCCGGGGGTGGTGGAGGCCATGGTCACCGGGGTGCCGGATGCCGAGTGGGGCATGCGTGTCATCGCCCACATCGTCCCACGCGAGCCGTCGGCCCCGCCCACGCTCGAGCAGCTGCGCGAGCACGTCGGGGAACGCCTGGCCCGCTTCAAGGCCCCGACCAGACTGGTGCTCACCGCCACCCTGGCCCGGACCTCATTGGGCAAGGCGCGCCGGCGCTGAGCCGCGTCAGCGAAGCAGCCGGATCACCCAGCGCCGCACGCCCGCATTGGCCAGCACCGCGAACCCGAGCACCAGGAGCAGCGCTCCGCCGACCACCTGAACCGTTCCCGGCGCCTCGCTTCCCGGCGCCCCCACGGGAGTGCCGATGATGGAGGGGCCGGCCGGGGGAGGGGTCGAGCCCCCGGGTGCCGGCATGCTCGAGCCGCCACCCACCCCGGGAGGCTCTGTCTCGGACAGCGGTGGCCCCGCGACCGGCGTCGCCGCCGAAGGAGCGCTGGTGGCGGCCGGCCTCCGGGCGGCCTGTGGTGCCGAGGAGGTCGATCCGGTACCTCGGGCGGTCCCGGCGGAGGGCGGGGAGGGAGCGCCGCGGTCGGCCGGGACGGCGG
>JBHELP010000047.1:0-9239 GCA_046263035.1 Candidatus Dormibacteria bacterium
GGAGGATGTTCGGGCCTGTGCCGAAGCGGGGGCGGCGGGCGTCATCGCCGGACGGGCGCTGTACGAGGGGAGGCTCGACTTGACGGAGGCACTTCGCGAATTTCCCACGGCGCGGGCGGCCGCCCCGTGACGCTAGCCCGACGCATCATTCCCTGTCTCGACGTCGATCGGGGACGGGTGGTCAAGGGGATGCGGTTCGTCGACATTCGTGACGCCGGCGACCCGGCGGAGCTCGCCGCTCATTACGACAGCGACGGTGCGGACGAGATCGTCTTCCTGGACATCACGGCATCGCACCAGGGACGCGGCACTCTCCTCGACGCCGTGCGACGGACGGCCGACCAACTCTTCATCCCTCTGACGGTGGGGGGCGGCGTTCGCAGCCTGGATGACATGGACACCCTGCTGCGGGCGGGCTCGGACAAGGTGGCTCTCAACACGGCCGCACTGGCGTCACCGAAGCTCATAACGGCGGGGTCACGCCGATTCGGGGAGCAGTGCATCGTTGTTGCCATTGACGCCAGGAGAGAGGGCGACGGGTGGGGCGTGTACGTGCAGGGTGGCCGGCAAGCGGCCGGACGGAGCGCCGTGGAGTGGGCATGTGAGGCCGTCGAGCGCGGTGCCGGGGAGTTGCTGCTGACAAGCATGGACGAGGACGGCTGTCACCAGGGTTATGACCTGGAGCTGACGCGCGCGGTATCGGATCGCGTCCCCGTTCCCGTCATCGCCAGCGGGGGGGCCGGCACACCGGAGCATCTCCGCGCGGCGCTGGTGGAGGGGCACGCCGACGCCGCGCTGGCGGCATCGATATTCCACTATGACCGCTTCCCCGTGCCCGTGGCCAAGGCCTACCTGCGCGACCACGGCGTGGAGGTTCGTTTGTGACGGCGCAGCCGCGCTTCAACAGCGAGGGTCTGATCCCCGCCATCGCCCAGGATGCCACCACCGGGGAGGTCCTGACACTGGCGTTCATGAACCTCGAGGCGTGGGATAGGACCCGGGCGACCGGACTTGCCACCTTCTACAGCCGGTCTCGCCGCCGCCTATGGCAGAAGGGGGAAACCAGCGGGAACACCCTCCGGGTTGAGGAGATACGGCTCGACTGCGACAGCGATGCTGTTCTGCTCAGGGTCCAACCTGCGGGGCCCGCCTGTCACACCGGTGCCCGCTCCTGCTTCTTCGAGCCGGTCGAGCCCTCGGACCAACCGCGGACCAGCGTTGCAAAGCGGACGTCCCGCCGTGGCCACCGGTGAGCGACGGCGCCTTCTCGACTAACCGCGGAGCAGCGTCGTGAAGGGGACGGCCAGGGTCTGGCCGTCGATATCGGTGAGGGCGGAGCCCACCAGGAGCTGGAGTCCGTGGGCGGCTCCGTTGGACACCGTCACCGTCGCCGTCCGCGTGTCGGGGTTATAGCTGGTGGTGGAGGCGACCGGCGATCCATCGGTGGTGCGGATGGAGATGGCCCGGGCAACACTGGCCGAGGCGAGGTCACTGTCGAAGGTCACCAGCACCGTGCTGGCATCCCTGCTCGCCGCCTTCACCTGAGTGATGTGGGGACCGGGGGGCTGGTCGCGGAGTGGCCCCACCGTGGCCGAGCGCACTGAATAGCCCTGGTCGCCACCCGGGGCAAGGGTGATCGTCTCTTCGGCGGAGGAGGCCGGGCGGACGGCGGACGGATCAACGATGAGCTGCACATGGGCGACCTCGGTCCCATCACCGCGGATGGCGGCGTCGACGACATTGCTGCGGCTCAGACCCCGTGGCGTCCTGCGGCCGATCGCCTGGTCCCCCCCGCTCAGCCTGGTGATGGCGGCCGCATCGCCACTCACCTGCGCCGCCAGAAATCGGTTGAGCACCGACTCGGCGGCAGGCGGAACCGTGACCGGCGCCACCGCGGCGGCAGGGGCGGCGGAGATGGGCGCGGTGGCGGCGGTGAGCCCGCCCCGGGCGTCGGCGACGACGAGACCCAGCCGGTCCCCGGGGGCCGAGAACACCGGGGCGGCGGCGCGGCCACCCACGGCCAGGGTGCGCCCCGAGGCCACCTGAAGAACGACCACGCTCCGGGACTGCGGCGTACTGCCACCGGTCACAAAGGCCACCTTGCTCTGGTCGTTGCTCACAGCGAGGTCGGTCACGGGTCCCCTATAGGCGGAGGGAAGGTCCACGCCGACCGGCTCGTCCCGGTCGGTGGGGGAAACCGCTACCCCCTCCCCATAGGACCAGGCCACCGTGCGGCCGTCGGGACTGAAGGCGGCCACCGAGTGGCTGCCCGGCAGATCCCGGCTTCCCCTGGTGGCAAGGGCCACCAGGGTGCCCGAGGGGGCCCCCGGCGAGGCTCCCTCGAATGCGAAGGCTCCATTCGGGGACAGCTTGACGGGACGGCCCGGCGCCACCGGCGCCACCGTCTCCTCTGCTCCCCGCAGGTCGACGGACCTGATCTGGCCGGCGGAGACGTAGACGATTCGCTCCGGCGAGGACCACGCGACGTCGGAACCGGTGTTGTCGGCACGAGCTACGACACTGGTAGCGCCGGCCTGGTCGGGCCGGCCCACCACGATGTCGGCCCCAACGCCACGGGGCACGACCGAGGCGAGATGCCTCCCATCGGTCGACACGGCGGCAGCCGACGCCGGGTCGCCGAGGCGCTTCACCCCGCCGCCAGCGCCAAGGTCCACCAGTGCCGGGGCGAGCGGCCTGAGCGCGGCAGGAGAACCGGTTGGCGGGGCCGCCGGCGGTGTGGGTGTTGCCTCCGGCGAGGACGGAGGCGGCCCCGGTGTGCCGGCGGGCGAGGGGCTAGCCGTTGGCGACGGGGAGGCGTCCGGTGACGGGCTGGGGGTCGGCGACGGTGTGGCCGGAACCGGCACGTCCGGAGTGGGGGCGATTCCTCGCGTGGCCAGCAGGGAGCCGTCCGGTCCGAAGAGCACGCGGCCTGCGTCGGCAACCGGACCCAGGTTGCGGATGTCGAGCAGAGGCGCCGGTAGGCCCGGAACGGGTCCCGGCGTGGCCGCGGGGGTGGGGGCTGTGCCGAAGGTGATGCGGACGCCACCCCGAACCGTTTCACCACTGGCGGAGCGCGCGGATCTCTCGTCGACCGTCACCGTGTAGGGGGTGTTCGGGGCCAGGTGATGAAGAGGGGCGATCAGCAGCTGATTCCCCCTCCAGCTGGTGAGCACGGCTGTGGCAGGCTGGATGTGCAGGCCGGCGACGACAGCGCGGGCATCCATCGGCCGGCTGAAGGAGACCGTGATCACGTCGGCCGACACCGCCGGCTGACCGTTGACCGCCGAGGAGACGGTGACGAAGGTGCTCTGATCGTGAGGACGGCTGGTTATGAGGGTGAGGGCCACGGCGGCGGCCATGGCCGCCGCGATGCCGCCCCCGGCCCAGGCCAGGGGATGGGGACGCGTCCAGAGCCGCAGCCGTCCTCGCCGTCGGCGCCGCTGTTCAGCCTCCGCCATGAGCTGGGCCCGCAATTGCGCCCGAAATCCGTTATCCACCCGGGCTGTGGGCCGTGACGCCCGGAGGTGGGAGGCCATGTCCGCGAGGGCAGGCTGGTCGAGGAAGAGCTCCTCCAGCTCCGGATCGAGGGCGCTCATGCCGTCTCCACCATCGGTACCGCCACGGTGAGCCGCAGCCGGACGCCGGCGACGCCCCGATGAATGAGCAGCTTGACGGCTCCCTCACTCTTGCCCATTATCTCAGCGATCTGAGCCAGCTTCAGGTCCTCCCCCAGCCTGAGGGTCATGGCGATCCTCTGCTGCTCGGGAAGCATGTCGATGGCGCCCCATACGCGGGCCGCCTCCAGCCGCTGAACGGTGCGCTCCTCGACTGGAAGCTGTCCATCCGCGAGCCCGATCGCGTCATCAATGTTCGAGGTGGGCCGCCGGCTCCGGTAGTGGTCGGCAATGGCATTGATGCTGATCTGATAGAGCCACGCACTGAAGGGGTGTCCCGACGGCCGGTACCGGCCGATGGCACGAAGAGCCTTGAAGAAGACCTCGGAGGTGACATCCTCGGCGGCGTCCTGGTCCCGCAACCGGCTGTAGACGAACCGGTAGATCTGCCCAAAGTAATGGTCGTACAGCTCCCCGAATGCGCCGGCGTCCACCTTGGCCCGCTCGACGAGTTGATCCACGTCGGTCCGGGAAAGGGTCACGCGTGTCCCCCGGAACGTCCCTGTGTGGGGAACGGGCGACCTGATCGAGCGGTTACGGGAAGAGGCACAAGAGGCTACTCGACCGTGGACGTAACCGGTGGCACCTCGACAGGTACCTCCGCGCCGTGGAGGGCTCTGCGCACTCGTCTCCGGGCAAGGGCGGGCATCACCACAAGGACACCAAAGACGCTGGCGTCCAGCACGCAGTAGGCACCGGCGATGACCGATGGAGGGTTGCCCCCCGGGGTCCTCAGATAGGGGGCAACGGGCGTCCATACCCAATCCCCGAGAGCAACCCCGTAGAGCTCGACCGCTGAGGTCACGAGGAAGACCGCGGCGAAGAAAAGAGCCCGCTCGGTGCGGAGGATGAAGAACGCGAAGATCGGCCAGAGCAGCGCGCCCTCCATGTCCAGGCGCCCGGTGAGGGGAGGGAGAACGCTGATGCCGGCGAGGGCCCACACGCCGGAGCCGATGAGTACGAGCCGCTTGGCCCGCTGCTGCGAGGTGTGCAGCAGCGGCGTTCGCGCCAGCCACAGGGAGAGAACGAAGACGATGCCATGGCCTGGGGGAATGTAGAAGGGAACGTTCCCGAAGCGGTATCGGTACACACCCCAGAGTTGAGAGGAGACCAGCTCGAGCCCGGTGGCGAAGAGGATGAGGAGGCAAAGCTGGCGGCGCTCGCGTGGCGCCATGGCCATGCCGCAGAGCACCAGTACCCCAAAGGTCATCACTCCCATGGCCGCCTGGACGGCAATGCTTTGGAGCCGGCTGTCCACGTACAGAAACACCGCCACGTAGACGATCAATCCCCCAGGCCGGGCATAGGCGCCCAGCTGTGCTCTGTCGACCCTCGGCTGGAGGGCACCGGGCGCCGCCACGCTCATGCCGCCCTCACCTCCGTCGAAATCCCATTCGCGTGCTCAGCCATTCTCCGTTTGGCGCGACCGAAGCGATCAGCACTCGTATACTCAATGGTCGAGAGTGGCTCGTGCGCCTCACGGGTGGCCTCCATAGTATGGCCTGGGAACGGGCGAGGAGAGAAGGGGTCGTGATCAAGCGAGGTACAGGGACGTGGCAAAGGCTCAGTGGTCCGCCGGCTCGGATTCGCCGTGCCGGCGGGCTGGTGGTGCTGGTGTCCGTCTGCGCGGTCGCCTTCGCGGGGGCGGCGCACCCCGGGGACCTGGCCGCGGGCCACCGGCCGGTGATGGCCGATCCAGCCCGAGGACCCCTCTCGCAGTTCGACACCCTCGCCGGCAAGGGCGCGCTCAACCTTCCTCCCAGCACCGAGCAGCCGGTGCCCGCTCCGGCCTTCGACCCGGGCCCGCCACTGCGGTCGCACGAGCTCTTCGCCTTCGCCCCCTATTGGACACTCGACCACTCAGGCGCCTTCGATGTCAGCAAGATGTCCACGATCGCCTACTTCGGCGTGGACTGTGCTCCCGACGGCACGCTGCTCACCAGTGGGGCAGGCTGGGTGGGCTACCAGAGCGAGGCACTCACCACGCTCATCAGCCGGGCACATCAGGCTGGAGACCGTGTCGTCCTCACCCTGAAATGCTTTGAGAGCGCCACCCTCCACGGGATCCTTGGCGACCCCCACGCCGCGGGGAGAATGGGGGAGGCCCTGGCGGCGGCGATCCGCAACCGGAGCATGGACGGTGCCAACCTCGACTTCGAGGGGACCAACAGTGCCGACCGCGAGGGGTTCACCGGGCTCGCCGCGGCCGTGACCGCAGCTCTCCACGCCTCGGATTCACGCTGGCAGGTCACCGTGGACACGTATGCCGGCTCCGCATCCAACGCCACCGGTTTCTTCGACGTTGCCGCCCTCGGTCGCAGCGTGGACGCCCTCTTCGTGATGGCGTACGACATGAACGCCGATGCCACTGCGTCACCCAATGCGCCACTCAACGGCTACCACTTCAACGACACGGATGTCGTGGCCTCCTATCGCGCGGTCACGCCGCCCTCCAAGCTGCTGCTGGGGACTCCCTTCTACGGTCACGACTGGACCACCGCGGATGAGAAGCCCGGCTCCGCGGCGCCCGGGGGACCCTCTCCGCAAACCTATGCGCAGATTGCGGGAGCAGGCCATCCCGTGTACTGGGACGCCCAGGGATCGGTTCCCTGGACAGCGTACCTTGATGCCGACCAGCATTGGCACCAGACATGGTTCGACAACGCCCAATCCCTGGCCCTCAAGGCTCGACTGGCCGATCGAGAGCAGTTGCGCGGACTGGGAATCTGGGCCCTGGGCATGGAGGGGGGCGACGGGTCCATGGTGGACGCGCTCCTGGGAGGCTCGTCGGCGCTGCGAGCGGCCCTCGGTCGCCATCCCACGGGCCCCCCCGCCACCCCATCACCATCGGCGCCTGCGCCGGCGGCCGCCCCGGCTCCGGCCCCGCCGGCACCGAACCATGCGGCACCAGCGCCGGCCGGACCCGGTTCAGCCACGCAGCCACCGCCGGCCGCCACGGCAGCACCGGGCGGTGCTTCGGGAGCGCCACCGCCGCCCGCCGCCACACCTCCACCGCCCGCCACACCCACGCCCACCCCGCAGCCGCCACCGCCCGCCGGTCCGACCCTGCCACCCGGCCCAACCCTGCCACCCCTGCCCTGACCGGCGGTCTCAGGGGTGGAGCACCAGGAGCCCCGCCCGGTCCCTACCTTGCCATCCGGCCCAACCCTGCCGCCCCTGCCCTGCCGGCGGTCTCAGTGGTGTGCACGAAGAGCCCCGCCCGGTCCGCGAAGCGCCAGCCAGCGGGATGGGCGAGGTTCGGGTCCAGCTCAGAGAGCAGCGCGCAGAAAAAGGGTCGTTCTCCGAGCCGCGGATGGGGCACGGTGACGGCGGCCTCCGGAATGATGAGCTCCCCGCGCTCGCCGAGCAGGAGGATGTCGATATCCACCCGTCGGGGACCCCACCTGTAGGTCGGCCGCCGGCCGGCCCGGCCCTCGGCCGCCTGGCACAACTGGAGCCACTGCAGCGCCGTGAGGCCGCGACAGGCACGGATCCGGACAACCTGGTTGTGATAGTCCGGCTGTCTCCTGAGCCCCACGGCACGGGTCAGCACCTCGCGCGAGACCGCCTCCAGGATCACGCCGGGAGGCTCTGCGAGAAGGGCGGCTCGGGCACGCGCCAGAGCCTCCCACCGCCGACCGAGATTGGCGCCCAGGCCCACCCACGCCGTGGCGGTGGTGATCACCCGGTGGGGCCGGGCGTCCCGAGTCGCGATATGTGCGCCGGCGTCGCGCGCACCACCGCGTCGGCAACACGGAGAGCCCGGACGGTCTCGGCGACATCATGGACGCGGACGATGTCGGCCCCGGCGGCGCAGGCAAGAATGGCGAGGGCAAGGCCGCCCTCCAGCCGCGTGTCGACCGGCGCACCGTCGAGGAGCGCACCGATGGTGGATTTCCGCGAAGCCCCGACCAGCAGGGGGAATCCCAGTGAGGTCAGCTCGGCCAGCCGGCGGATCAGCTCGACATTGTGGGCGGGGGTCTTGCCAAAGCCAAAGCCGGGGTCGAGGATGATCCTGTCGGACGGGACGCCCGCCGAGCGGGCTATCGCCAGGCTCTCCTCGAGCCCGGCCCCCACGTCGGTGATGAGATCAGCATAGAAGGCATGCCGCTGGTTGTGCATGGCGACCACGGCCACGCCTCGGCGAGCGACGACCTCCGCCATCTCAGGATCAGCGCGGAGTCCCCAGATGTCGTTGACCATACTGGCGCCGGCGGCAACGCCCGCGTCCGCCACGGCGGCATGGCGGCTGTCGATGCTGAGGGGGACGGAGACACGCGCCCGGACCGCACGAATCACGGGCAGAACACGGGCCAGCTCCTCCTCCACTGGAATGGGCTGAGAGTGCGGGCGGGTGCTTTCCCCGCCGACATCGATGCTGTCGGCGCCCGCGGCCACCATGCCAAGGGCGCGGTCGGCGGCGGCAGCGGGATTGTCAAGCCCATCCCCGCTGAAGGAGTCCGGAGTGGCATTGACGACACCCATCACCAGGGTGCGCGAACCCAGATGCAACCGGTGATCGCCGGCGATGACGGTCCGCTCCATCATGGCCTCCCCCCACGCGCGGCTGGCCGCTCCAGGGGATCCATTCCCGTGGCGAGGTAGCGGGCGCACCGGTCCGTCGCCATGGCCACCGCCATCGGCGATATGTCGGCACCCAGGAAGTCGCAGCCGGCGGCCAGGGCCGCCACGGCTGACGACCCGCTCCCGGCAAAGGGGTCACAGACCACAAAGCCCGGTTCCACGCTGCCCGACAGCATTGCCGCAAAGAGCGCTGTCGGCTTCTGTGTCGGATAGGCGGGACGGTGCAGCCGCTTTATGGTCCATAGGTCATGCAGATCACGGCGGCCGAGCCGCCTGTGTCCCTTGGTTGCAAAGATGATGGTCTCGTGGCGGCGGCGGAAGTAGTGGCCCATGCCGAGGTTCACCTTGTCCCAGACGATGACGTTCTTGACATTGAAGAACTCCCGCACGATGTGTCCCAGACTGAGCAGAGAGAAGCTGTCGAACATGATGTAGAGGTGGCGCTGGTCCCGGAGGACCCGGCGGCATTCGGCCAGGAAGCCGCGGAAGGCAGTGGGATCGTCCCGATACTCCGTGAACCAGCGCCCGTCCGGCCCGGGGTTGGAGCCGTATCGGCCCACGATCCGGCCATGGCCGAAGCGCATGTGCTGGTTCATTCCGCTGTACGCGGGGTCCGTGACGATGATGTCTATCGATTCAGCAGGCAGTGATCCGAGGAATTCGACGCAGTCACCACAGACCACCATCGCCGTGCGTTTCGACGGCAGCTGCGCCTTGGCCACGGCCCGACGGCTAGGGTTCGGTGGTAGGGGGTGTTCGGTCGTCCGCCGGACGGTCCTCGGGGGGCACGTCCCCTTGCGTACCTCTCGGCCCCGTTCCAGGGAACCCCCCGGGACCAAAGAGACCGCCGATCATCCTCTCCATCTCCTCAGGGCCTCCAAGGTCCTCCTGGATCCGCTGAACCAGGCCGCTCATCATCTCCTGCAGCTTTGGATCGCCGGCGAGCTTCTCCTGCAGTCCACCCATCTGACCCATGAGATC
>JBHELP010000048.1:0-4368 GCA_046263035.1 Candidatus Dormibacteria bacterium
CCACACGCGAGCCGAACTCGTCGTCTGCCAGGAGGAAGTGCCACACCATGCGCTCCTGCACGTCCCGCTCGCACTGGGTGAGCAGTGTGACGAGGTTGGAGATGAGGTCTTCGCGCTCCCAATCCATCATGGTGTGGTACCGATCTGAGGCCTGCTGATAGTTGTTCTCCCGCTCGAGGGTCGCCCTCGTCAGACGGGCGTGGTACACGGGACCCTGCTCAACTGGTCCGGG
The DNA here is from genome assembly GCA_046263035.1 of Candidatus Dormibacteria bacterium. GTDB lineage: Bacteria > Chloroflexota > Dormibacteria > Aeolococcales > Aeolococcaceae > JBHELP01. The sequence goes on from JBHELP010000048.1 coordinate 233, forward strand.
CTTGCGTGCCTCGACAGGGCCGCCGTGCATGCTCGGCTCATAGTTGACGTGCGGGTTGCCCGAACCGTCAACGTGATACGACATCGGCCCCCCTCGCTGGTTTGTGGAGGGCCGCGTCAGGGGGGCGTTGACGGGAAGCTGCAGATAGTTTGGCCCCACGCGATAGCGCTGGGTGTCAGAGTACGAGAACGTCCGTCCAACGAGCATCTTGTCATCGGAGAAATCAATGCCGTCGACAAGAACGCCGGTCCCGAAGGCGGATTGCTCATTCTCATTGTGATGGTCCTGGACGTTTCGGTCGAGGACCATACGTCCCAAGGAACGGAGGGGAAAGACGTCCTCGGGCCACGTCTTGGTGTCGTCGAGGGGATCCCAGTCGAGCTCGGCATGCTCGTCGTCGCTCATTATCTGTGCCAGGAATTCCCACTCCGGGTAGTCCCCACGCTCGATGGCCTCGAAGAGATCCTTGGTGGCGTGACCCAGTTCCTTCGCCTGCACGGCGGCTGCCTCGGCCGCGCTCATGCCGGCAACCCCCTGGCGCGGCTCCCAGTGGAACTTGACCAGGAAGGTCTCACCAGCCTCGTTGACGAACTTGTAGGTGTTCACCCCGAATCCCTGCATGTGGCGGTAGTCGGTGGGGATGCCCCGCGGGCTGAAGACATGGGTGAGCATGTGAATCGACTCCGGCGTGTTCGCCATGAAGTCGAAGATGCGGTTGGGTTCCTGACGGAAGGTGATCGGATCCGGCTTGAGAGCGTGGATCACATCCGGGAACTTGATGGCGTCGCGAATGAAGAACACGGCGAGGTTGTTGCCGACCAGGTCCCAGTTGCCGTCCTCGGTGCGGAACTTCACGGCGAAGCCGCGAGGATCCCGGGCGGCCTCCGAGGAGTCCCGGCCGCCTATGACCGTCGAGAACCGGATGGTGACCGGGGTGCGCTGACCCCTCTCCTGGAAGAGCCTGGCCCGGGTGTACCGCGAGGCCGGCTCGTCGCCCACCATGCCCGTGGCCTCGAAAAACCCATGGCACACGAAGCCGCGGGCATGGACCACCCGCTCGGGTTGCCGCTCCCGATCGAAATGAGAGATCTTCTCCAGGAAGTGATAGTTCTCGAGGGTCGCCGGCCCGCGGCTGCCCACGGTCCGCTGGTGCTGATTGTCGTAGACGGGATGGCCCTGTCTCGTTGTCAGGCTCTTTCTCTCATCGGTCATGTGCTCTCTCCTTGTGGCCATTGTCGCGGGGGCGCGGGCGCTCCAGCGGACGAAGGGCTATGGGCTGCCTCTTCAACCACACCGCGCACCCAACCCGCACGTCCACCATGCCCATCGTAAGCCCCCGGCCTCATCGGTGGGGCCAGTAGCCGACGACGCCTCCCAACGCCCAGCTTCGAGGGAACGGCACAGGGCATGGCGCGCCGCGCCGGGTGCATGCTCCTGACGTGATTCGTGCCCACAGCATGGCGTGGCAGGCGGCCGGCCTCATCAGCGCGCTCCTCCTGGCCGCCTGCTCGCCGCCGGGTGGACATGCCCGGGCCACCGCCCCGCCAGCCCGATCGGGGGTGCCGGCGTCTTCTGGTCCCGCGGTCGACACCAGCGGGATGCGAGCCGCCGTGGAGGCGTTCCTGCCTGAGGCTCAGCGTTTCGTGGAGCAGCACCGCGGGCTGGCCTTCACGCGCCGCGTCGACGTCACCGCTCTGGACGATGCCGCCTTTCGGAAGCGTCTGGAGGAGCTGCCTGGGGACAGCCCCGCGGACCTGGAGAAGGCCACCAAGGAGTTGCGAGCGCTGGGACTGATCCAGGGGAAGGTGGACCTGGGAGAGCTGGAGAAGGCGCTGCTCGGCAGCGCGGTGGCGGGCTTCTACGACGCCGCCCCTCATGTCCTCGTCGTTCGCGGCGGCGCTCTCACGCCGTGGGTCAGAGAGGTGATCGTCCACGAGCTGACCCACGCGCTTCAGGACCAGGCATTCGGCATCCATCGCCCGCAGCTGGATGATGCCCCTGACGAGCAGGGCATCGCCTTCCATGCGCTGCTCGAGGGGGACGCCCTCCGCGTCGAGAACGCCTACCACGACGGCATGAGCCCGGCTGACCGGAAGAGCGCAGACGAAGAGGGCGCTGGGGGTGGCATCCCGCCGGATACGCCGCCAGTCCTTCTGGAGCAGCTGACGTTCCCCTATGTGGCAGGGCCTCCATTCGTCTCGGCCGTCCTCGCCAAACGCGGACAGCCGGGCCTCGATGCAGCCATCCGCACGCCTCCCACAACCAGCAGCCAGATCCTCCACCCCGAGCGCTTTCTCGGCGGCCAGGCGCCTGTCCATGTCGATCCACCCCCAGCCGATGGGCGCGTCTTCGATCGGGGGGCGCTTGGCGAGGAGGCGCTGCGCCTGGTGCTCGGCCAGGCCGTGGACAAGGGCCGGTTGGGGGCTCAGGAGGCCGACGAGGCTGCGGCGGCGTGGGCCGGCGACTGGGCATCGGCGTGGGACGCCGGATCGCAGGCGTGCATACGGGTGCTGGTCGTGACACAGGGTCCGGCGGCTCGTTTGCGCTCCGCATTGCGGGCCTACGCGGGCACCAGGAACGGGGTCACAGTCGCGGGGAACGGTCCCCTCACCCTGACAAGTTGCGGCTGAGACGGGGCGGCCCTCTCGATGTACCCTGAGCATGTGAGGCTGCAATGTGCCGAATGTGGCTGCTGGGTGGACAGTGGGGTGGTGGTGGATGCCTGCCCGCGGTCCGACTGCTGTTGTCAGGAGCTCCCCCACGACGATGATTCTCCGGAGGGCACGGCCGCCCCCAGCGGGGAAGGTGGACAGTGACGCTCTCGGCACGTCTCTCGTGGTTTCTGATCGCCTTCGCGGTGTGGAACCTCTACGTGTGGGCAACCTTCGTGTGGAACGTCTACCCACAGCATCACTTCGATGGATTCTTCCTTGTACATGCGGTCATCGGGGCCATCACCTCCCTACTGGGTCTCGGCATAGGCATGATCGGCCTACGCGCTCTCCGGGCGCACCGCGCTAGCCGATAATGCCGGCGCGCCGTGCGGTGCCGCTCACCGCTGAGGGGAAGGCCCGCCTCGAGGCGGAGCTCCACGACCTGATCCAGACACGACGCCCAGAGATCGTCGCGCGCGTCTCCACCACTCGTGCCGAGGGAGACCTGCGCGAGAACTTCGGCTACCACGACGCGCGCCAGGCACTGGGCATGCTCGACGGTCGTGTCGAGGCGATCGAGGCCATGCTTCGCGACGCCGAGGTCTTCACGACGGACGAGGGCGACGGCACCGTTCAGCTGGGGTCACGGGTGACCGTGAGACACGAGGCCGGCGATGCGGTCTACACGCTGGTTGGCCCGGCGGAGGTGGACGTTGCTCGTGGAAGGATCTCCAACGAATCGCCGCTCGGTGCGGCGCTGCAGGGCAACCGCGCCGGAGCGCGGGTTCCCTTCGACACTCCCGCCGGTACTCGCGAGATCGAGATCATGGCCGTCGAGGGTGGCTGACCACCTCGCGTGAGGTCATGGAACGCAGGAGGTCGGCGAGATGAACGCGGTGACACAAACAACGGCCGTCGCCCTCGTTGACGAGCCGGAGCCCCTGCAAGCCGGCCATCGGCGCCTGGCCCTGCGCTATTCCGCGGCACGGCTGGGAGTGATTGCCGCCACCGTGAGCGTGCTGGCGGTATTCCCGAGCTTCCGGCTTGCCGGTGGCCTGCTTCTGGTGGCGGCCGTGGCCTATGCCAATGGCTCCAACGATGTCTCCAAGGCCATCGCCACCCTGGTCGGCAGTGGTGTGTCGAATTACTCGCGGGCGATCTCCTGGGGTACGGCGGCCACGGTCCTCGGAGCCGGATTGAGTGCCTACACGGGCGCCGGCCTGGTGGCCACCTTCAGCAAGGGCCTGCTGTCCGCCGGAACACCGGCGACCCTGGCGCTCGCCCTCGGGGTCATCGCCGGCACGGTGGGGTGGGTGAGCATTGCCACGCGGCTGGCACTGCCCGTGTCCACCACTCACGCCGCGATCGGGTCGATCATCGGAGTCGGTGCGGTGGCGTTCGGCACAGGCCACGTGCAGTGGGGCGCAGCCGGACAGAAGGTCCTGCTGCCCCTGCTCCTGAGCCCTGTTCTCGGTGTGGTCC
>JBHELP010000049.1:0-3365 GCA_046263035.1 Candidatus Dormibacteria bacterium
GCTCACAGCTGTCACGAGCCCGTTGCAGGGGGCTGCAGAGAACAGCGGTGAAGGCCCAGGGGGAGAGTGATGACCTCGTCGCCTCCATTTCGCGGCGCCCCTTGGCCGTGAGCGCCACATCCACCCGCCCCGCAAAGCGACCGTTCCGGCTCCACTCCGACTCCCCGTGCCGAACCAGCACCACCTCGGGGCGTCGCTCCCGCGGGGTCATGCCACGCGGCTCTCTGACTGGAGGCTATGGCCCACCCGACCACGATTCCGCACGCGGCTTCTGGTCGACCGGGGCAACGGTGCGGGCAGATTGCTCTGGTGTCCCATGCCGTGGAGACTAGCGTGAAGTCACGTGACCACGGCGCGGCGAGACTCGGTGACCTCGGGCGCCATGTCCGAGTCGAAGTCCCACAGCTCAGGAAAAGCCAGCGACACGGCTGCTGCGCCCACCAGGCAGGCCAGTCCCCCTGAGACCACGGACACGGGCGGCGAGAAGGCGAAGGCCACCGCGCCCGCCTCGGCGTCACCGATGTACGGGCCACCTACCACGACCGTCGCATAGGTCGCCGACACGCGCCCGCGCAGGCTGTCCGGGGTGGTGATCTGGAGCATTGTCGAGCGGCTGATGGCGCTGACACTGTCGGCGGCACCGGCAATGGCCAGCAGCATCAGGGCGAGCCAGAGAGCCCCGACCAGACCGAAGAGCGTGATGGCCGCACCCCACACGATGACGGCGATCACGATGACGCGTCCGAGACGGCGCGTGTGGCTGAGCCAGCCGGCGGTGAGAACCGCCAGAAGGGCACCGACGCCGGGCGCGGCATAGAGCAGACCGAGACCGCCCGGACCGACGCCGAAGGTCCTGGCAGCGAGCACGGGGAAAAGAGCCCGCGGCATCCCGAAGATCATGGCATCCAGGTCTATGGCGAACCCGGCGACGACCGCACGCTGATGCCGGAGGTGAGAAAAACCGGTTCGGATTGAGCGAAGCGGTCCCTCCCGCCGGTCGCCACGAGCCGTAGGCGGCTGAGGAGCTATGAGGGCGACAGACGCGATGGCGGCGGAGAAGCTGACCACGTCGCAGATGTAGGCCACGGACAACCCGGCGTGGCCGATTATCAGGCCCCCCAGGGCCGGGCCGGCGACCAGAGTGATCTGAAAGATGCCGAACATCAGTGCTACCGCGGCGGGGAGCATCGACCGAGGAACCAGGTTGGGCACGGTGGCGCTGCGGGCGGGCTGGTCCACGGCACCCAACGCCGCGATGAGACCCGCGAGGGCGAAGACAGTCCAGACCTGTGGGGATCCGGTGAGCGCTCCCAGTGCCAGCAGTGCCGAGCATGTGGCCAGGAGAAGGTTGGTCGCCAGCAGCACCCGTCGCCGATCTACGCGGTCCGCAAGCGCGCCGGCAGTGAACCCGAACAGGACCAGAGGGACGACCTGAACGGCACCGAGTGCGCCCAGCGCAAGCGCTGATCCCGTGAGGGAGTACACCTGAAATGGGATGGCCACGGTGGTGATCTGGCGGCCGAGCAGCGACACCAGCTGGCCTGCCCATAGCAGCCGGAAGTCCCGGCTGTGCCGGAGCGGCCGCGTGTCCACGGCGGTGGCCTGCGCCAGGCGGCGAGCACGACCTGGTCCGATCGGTTGGCCCATGGCCCGGCCAAGCCTACCCGGGCGGCCCCCAGGGCAAGCGTTCGCCGACACTCTGCCCGGGGGCCGTCCGCCCCGACGCGGCGCGCTGGGAGTGGGCTTCGGCTCTGCCTAGGCGGGTTGGCCTGTAGGCTCGAGCTCCGGCACGGCGTCGGCCTCGATGTCCGAGCCGATCGGGCGTGGGCCGGTGGCGGGCAGGTTCTCCAGCCGGTCGGGTGATCCCACGGTTCGTCGGATGTGCACGCCGGTCGCCCGGTGGTACTGGAAGGAGCCGCTGCTCACAAGGTAGGGTCCGGCGCTGCAATTCATGCCGGGGCACCAGCGTACCCAACCCACCGGTACCTGCTCCTCTCCGGCCGTGGAGTACCAGCGCTCGCCGCCGTCGATGGCTCGGGCCACCTGCCGGTTGTTCCGGTACTGACCCTCGCTGGTCCACACACCGACGATGTGATCGTGCGACTTGTCCGCCGACCGTTCCACCTTGATCCCAACCACTACAGGCACAGCATACCCTCCACTCGGTCCGCCGCCCCCTTCCGGCGTCCCGGCGATGACGGCCCTAGAGTAGCACCGGCAGCCCCATAAGGAAAGGAGAGCGAGGGCCGGTCATGTCAGGGTCGGTGGTCACCATGGATGAGGCGCGCTCGGCCCTGCGGGCGTCAGCCCTCAGGACCGCCGGGCTACTGGCCGGCATCCAGGACACCTCACGGCCCACCAGCAACCTGACATGGACAGTCGGGGAGACGGGTGCTCACCTTCTCGTCGCCCTTCGGGCCTACACCGACAGCCTCACCGGCGCGGTGGATCGTTGGGCCGGCCACATACCGGACGTGGCGAACTATCACGATCGCATGGCCGCCGTCACCACGGGCACTCTGACCTCCGTGCCGGAGCGTGCCCCCGGCGACCTCGCGCAACTACTGCCGAAGGCGGTTGACGGCTTCCTGGCCGCCTCCGACGGCCGTTCGGGAGAGGATCGGGTGGCAACCCCGTGGTATGGCAGCACTGTTTCCCTGCCGCTTCGGGCGGCGACCTGCCTGCTGCTCGGGGAGCAGGTGATCCACGGTGGGGACATCGCCCGCGCCGTGGGGACGCCCTGGCCCATCCGCCGCGATGACGCGGTTCTGATCATCGAGGCCGTCAGGGCCATGATGCCGGTTCTCGTGGACACCGCGGCCTCTCGTGAGGCGACCATCGCGTGCGCCATCCACGTCAGGCGGGCGTCAGAGTTCATGGTGCGCGTACGACACGGCACGGTCACCGTGGAGCCCCTCGACGCACAGCGGGTGGACTGCCACCTCTCCGCAGACCCCGTCGCCTTTGTCAAGGTGGCCTATGGAAGGATGGGTCAGTGGGAGGGGATCCTTCGCGGAGGCCTGCTCTCCTGGGGCCGCAAACCTTGGGTGGCCTTGCGGTTCAGGGGTCTCTTTCTCAACCCCTGAGCCGGTACCACCCCGGTCACACGTGTCGCAGGCTAGGCAGGCTGTTCCTGGCGGGCCCCCTCCCCGGCCTCCGCGGCGGGGTCATATCCGATCGGGCGCGGGCCACTGGTCGGCAGCATCTCCAGGCTGTCCGCCGAGCGGGCCATCATGAACTTGCGTATCCCGGTCCGCAGACCCTTCTGCATGGCGCCGCGGCTCACCAGGTACGGTGACTCGCCGCAGTTCATGCCCGGACACCAGTGGATCCAGCTGATGGGCTCCATGGCCTCTCCCGCTGTG
>JBHELP010000050.1:0-6844 GCA_046263035.1 Candidatus Dormibacteria bacterium
GGCTCCACCGGCACACCGGGGCTCGGAGCGGGAGCGCCCAGTGAGTCGCTGGACGGCCCCGTCGCGGTACCGGCGCCTGGCGCCGATGCCAGGACCGGGGGAGGACCCGCCACCTCCCCCACCTCCGGCGGTGAGCCCCCGGTGGGTGCCCCGGCCACCGTGGCGGTCTCGATGGTGCAGATGGGATCGCCCACCGCCACCACCGCGCCCTCGGCGGCGATGAGCCGGCCCATGGTTCCCTCGGCGGGCGCGGGGATCTCGGTGTCCACCTTGTCGGTGACCACGGAGACGATCATCTCGTAGCGGGCGACGGGATCCCCTGGCTGCTTGAGCCACTTGGCGATGGTGCCCTCGACGACGGACTCGCCCAGCTGGGGCATGGTGACGGTCTCTGCCACCCTAGTACTCCGCCAGCCGGCGCAGCCGCGCCTCCACGTCGGCGGCGGTGACCATGTAGGAGTCCTCGAGCAGGGGCCCGAAGGGGATGGCGGGGATCTCCGGACCGCCGATGCGCATCACCGGGGCGTCGAGGTCGTCGAAGCACTCCTCGGCGATGATCGCGGCCACCTCGGACGACACGCTGACCGCCAGGTTGGCCTCCTGGGCGATCAGCACCTTGCCGCAGCGGGCGGCGCTGCTGACGATGGCGTCCCGGTCGAGCGGTCGCAGGCTGCGCAAATCCACAACCTCGCATTCAACACCATCCGCGGCGAGGGCCGCCGCAGCCTCCAGGCAGGTGTGCACCATGATCCCGTACGTGAAGACGGTGATGTCACCGCCCTCGCGGGCAATGCGAGCCCGGTCCAGGGGGACGGTGTAATCGCCCTCGGGAACATCCCCCTTGATCGACCGGTAGGCGCGCTTGTGCTCGAAGTACAACACCGGATCGGGATCGCGCAGGGCCGCCACCAGCATGCCCTTGGCGTCATGGGGGGTGCTGGGGACCACCACCCGCAGACCGGGCACCTGGCAGAACATCGCCTCCAGCGACTGGCAGTGATACAGGGAGCCGTGGGGCACGGCCCCGAAGGGTGCCCGCACCACCATGGGCACGCCGAAATCGTTGTTGCTGCGATAGCGGATCTTGGCCGCCTCGTTGACGATCTGGTCTATGGCCGGAAGAATGTAGTCCTGAAACTGGATCTCGGCGATCGGCCGCATGCCGTTGAGGGCGGCGCCGATGGCAACCCCGACGATGCCGGACTCGGCCAGCGGGCTGTCCAGCACGCGCCATTCGCCGAACTCCTCCTGGAGGCCCTCGGTGACCCCGAACACGCCGCCACGGAGGCCCACGTCCTCGCCGAGGACCATCACCCGCTCGTCGCGACGCATCTCCTCGCGGATCCCCTCACGGATGGCGTCGAGGTAGGTGGTCGTCACTCGCCGTAGACGTGGCGATGGGCCGTGTCCGCCGCCGCCATGGGGGCGGCCTCGGCCTCGTCAAGGGCCCGGTCCAGCTCCCGCATCACCGCCGCGCGGATCTCCTCGGCATCGCCCGGGCGGAGGACACCGCTCTCCTCCAGCGTGGCCCGCTCCCGGATCAGGCAGTCGCTGCGCTTGTCCGCATCGATATCGGCGCTGCTCCGGTAGCGTTTCTGGTCGTCGTCGGAGCTGTGGTCGGCAAGCCGCTGGACGCGGCCGTCGATGAGCGTGGGCCCCTCGCCACGGCGGGCCCGCTCCACCGCCTCGCGGCATACCAGGAGGCTGGCCACCACATCGCCCCCGTCCACGGTCACCCCGGGAATGCCGTAGGCCCTGGCCTTCTCGGCGATGTCGACCGGGGGCATCTGCTTCCGCAGCGGCACGCTGATGGCCAGCCCGTTGTTCTCCACCACGCACACCAAGGGCAGCGTGTGGATGGCCGCGAAATTGAGCGCCTCGTGGAAGTCGCCCTCGCTGGTGCCGCCGTCGCCGACGGTGGTGACAGTGACCGCGTCCTCGCCACGCATCTTCGAGGCCAGGGCAACGCCGGCCGCATGGGGCAACTGGGTGGCCACACAGGAGCCGGTGCTGATGATCTGTAGCCGGCGCGAGCTGTAGTGGGCGGGCATCTGCCGAGAACCGCAGTTGGGGTCGTCAGCACGGGCCAGGGCGGCGAGCAGGTGGTCCCGCGGAGTCATCCCCACCACCAGCGAGAGGGCCAGGTCCCGGTAGTAGGGGGCGACCCAGTCGTGGCCCGGTCGCAGCGCCATGCCCAGGCCCACCTGGAGCGCCTCGTGACCCATGGCGGAGACCCAGAAGCGGGCTCGGCCCAGCCGGTTGAGCAGCCAGATCCGCTCGTCGAGCAGGCGCGAGCGAACCATGTGGGTATAGGCCGTGCGAAGGGTGTCGTCGTCCAGGCCCCCAGGGTCGGCCGCCCGTTCGGTGGCGGCCAGGGCCAGGCGACCGTGGTCATTGCTCACGATGGGCCTCCGCACTAGATGTGGATGGCCTCGCCGCTGACGGCGAGGGCCGCTTCGCTGAGCACCTCGCTCAGAGTGGGATGGGGGGCGACGGCGCGGGAGAGCTCGAACGGCGTGGCCTCGAGAAGTGCCCCCAGGGCGGGCCCGTAGATGAGCTCGGTGACCTCGTGACCGACGAGGTGGACCCCCAGGATATCCTCGGTGGACCGGTCCGCGACGATCTTGCAGAAACCGCTGGTCTCCCCCCAGATCACCGCACGGCCGTGGTTCTTGAGCGGCATCACCCCGACGCCGACATCGTGACCGGCCGCGGTCGCCTCGGCCTCGGTGAGCCCCAGGGAGGCGATCTGGGGCGAGCAGTAGGTGGTGCGGGTGACCAGATTGGGGTTGAGCGGCTCGGGGGCGCGGCCGGCGATGGACTCGGCGGCGATGATGCCCTCGTGCATGGCCTTGTGGGCCAGCCAGAAGCCGCCCACGAGGTCACCGATGGCACGTACCCCCGCCTCGCCGGTGCGCAGGTCCGGACCGGCCGTCACCACACCCCCGTCCACCGCAACCCCGGTGCCCTCGAGGCCGATGTCCTCGGTGTTCGCCGAACGCCCGGTGGCATTGAGGAGCAGCTCGGCCTGGAGGCGGACCTCCTCGCCCTCCACCGACACGGTGACGGCGACGCCCCCCTCGTTGCGCTCCAGGGATTCCGCGTCCAGGCGCGCCCCCACCAGGCAACGAATGCCACGGCGCTCGAATCCCCGTCGGAGCTCAGCACCGATGTCGGCGTCTTCCAGGGGCACCAGCCGGTCCACAGCCTCCACCAGGGTGACCTCGGCGCCGAAGCTGCGATACAGCGAGGCGAACTCCACCCCCACGGCGCCCGCACCGACCACGATCGCGGATGCCGGCGCCCGATCCAGGGTGAGAGCCTCGTCGCTGGTCAGCACATGGCGCCCGTCGGCGCTGAGGCCGGGGAGCTGTCGGGGCCGGGAACCGGTGGCCAGGATGATCTCGCCCGCGTCCAGTTCACTCACCACGGCCGCCTCGGCTTCCTCGCCGGCGTCCCCCGTGCCCGCCTGCACCGCCACGCGCCCGTTGCCGGCAAGCCGTCCCCGGCCGGGGACCACGTCCACCCGGTTCTTCTTGAGCAGGTATTCCACCCCCCTGGCAAGCTTGCCGACGACGACGTCGCGTCTGCGCCCGGCCGCCGGGTAGTCGAGGGAGGCCCCCTCGATCCTAACCCCGAGGCGATCGGCATGCTGGACCGAGTCGAGAAGGGCTGCCGTCTGCAGCAGCGCCTTGGTGGGGATGCAACCACGGTGGAGGCAGGTACCTCCGAGCCGGTCCTGCTCGACGACGGCGGCGCGAAGCCCGATCTGAGCGGCACGAATGGCGGCGACGTAGCCGCCCATCCCACCGCCGATGACGGCGACGTCATATCGCTCGGCCACTGTCGCCGCAGTATAGCCAGGCCGCCCCGACCGCACCCGCCGTTGGACTCAGGACCGTGCGGCGGCCAGCGCGGCCTGCAGCTGGGCGTCCTGGGAGGGGTCGGCCGACTGTGCGTCCAGTTGAAAACGGCTCTCCGGCCCAGGCAGCGTCACCACGTGGTGCGGCTCGACCCCTTTCTCATCGATGCTCTCCCCGCGGGGCCCGTACCACTTCTCGACGGTGAGGTGGAGATCGGTGCCGTCGGGCAGTGGAAAGTCGCGCTGCACGGATCCCTTGCCCACCGTCCTCTCCCCGACCACCGTCGCCCGCGAGTAGTCCTTGAGCGCCGCGGCCACGATCTCCGAGGCGCTGGCGCTGTCGCTGTCGACGAGGACCACCAGCTTCGGGGTGAGGGCCACGCCGCCGGGCTGGATGGTGTCGTGCATCACGTCCTGGGCGGTCTGAGGCCGATCCGCGGCCTCCATGCGGCCCCGCCGCACCACCACATCATCCTGCCCGGGCCGCCGGGCGAGGAACTCGCTGGCCAGCGACTGGGCGGCACTGACGAAGCCGCCTCCGTTGTGGCGCAGGTCGAGCACGATGGATGTGGCCCCTGCGCCCAGGCCCGCCTGGAGTTGTGATCGCGAGGCCGCGGCCGTGTCGCTGTTGAAGCCGGTGACCTGCATGTACAGCGTCGAACCGAAGGTCTGGGTGTAGACAGAGGGGATGCGCAGGTCGGCCCGCCTCACCGTGACGGTGAGGGGCTGGCCGCCACGCTCCACGGTGAGGCTCACCGTGGTGTTGGCGGCCCCGCGAATCTGGCCAACCTGTGCCTGTAGCGACTGGCTCTGATCGAGAGGCGTGCGAACCCTGGTGCCGTTGACCGCCCGGAGGATGTCGCCGTTGCGCAGCCCCGCCTGCTCGGCGGGCTGGCCGTGGAGCACGTTTTCGATGACGATCATCGTCGGCGTGGCGTCGCGGGGGCACTTTCGGGCCCCCTCGCAGCGTCCCTCGAGGGCGATGCCGATGCTGCCGTTGCGCTCTCCGCCGAGGTCCGCGTTGAGAGCCGCCGCCTGGTCGCGGGTGAGAAAGGCTGAGTATCGATCGTGAAGTGCGGAATTGGCCTTGAGCATCTCCACCAGACCGCGCTCCGCACCCTCCGTCCCGGAGTCGCCGCTGATGCCGCGGATGACATAGTCGCGCTGGACGGTGCTCCAGGCGGTGCTCATACTGCGCAGGTTGAGGCTGCCACCCGGCCCTATCGGCGGACCGATGTGCGGGAAGAGGCGATTGAGGATGTCCCCCTGGGCGGTGCCGGCCACGTTGAGGACGACCAGTGACGAGAGGTAGCAGGCCCCCAGGACGGCCGCCACCCGGAGCCAGGTGCGGGACAGGCGTGGGGCGACGCGATTCACGGCGACGGGGACGGCATCATGGCCAGTGATGAAAGAGATTCACCGGCCGCGCCTGAATGGAGGCTCACCGTTGCCTGGACGGCGTCAGAGCGAGCGGCCGCAGGCTTTCAACGCCCGGCACGTGGAGGTCGCTCACCGTGGCGGGAACGGCGTCATGGCAGGTAGTTGAAGGGGTTGACCGGCGACTCGTTGAGGCGGATCTCGAAGTGGAGATGGGGCCCCGTGGAGTTCCCGGTGCTGCCCTCGTAGCCGATCACGCGGCCCCTGCCGACGGATTCACCGTTGCCCACGTTGAACCCCGAGAGGTGGCCGTAGACGGTGGCGAACCCGCCGCCGTGGACGATGATCACATGGTTGCCGAAGCCGTAGCTGGAGCGATAGGCGAAGGCCGTGCCGGCATCGGCGGCGGCGACGGGGTTTCCTCCGGGGGCCGCGATATCGATGCCGCTGTGGAAGTGCTTGCTGCGGCAGCCGGCGTCATACGGCTCCATGGTGTATGGGGTGCAGCCAAAGCCCTGGGTGATGGGGCCGCGCTCGGGCCACTGGAACTGGCCGCTGCCCCCGCCCCCGGTAACGATGCTGCTGACATCGCCCAGCACCGACTGGGCGCTCTGGCGGCGCTGCGCCGCGGAGCGGGCGGCCGCCTCGGCCTCGGCCCGCCGGCGAGCGGCCTCCGCGGCCCGGCGCTGCGCCTCGCGGAGGGAGGCGATCTCATTGTCCAGTTGATGCGCGGCCTGCTCGTTCTGGGCCAGCTGGGCGTTGTCCTGGGCCTCGACACCGACCAGGATCTGCTGAGCGGCCTGCCGTGACTGCAGCTGCACGTCTAGATCGTTGAGAGTGTTGTTGAGGCCGTTGACCGTGGAGCGCTGGCGCTTCTGGTCGTCACCGATCTTGCGGACGCTGGTCTGGACCAGATCGCGCTGCTTGTGCACGGTCTCGGTGGCGGTGTGCTGGCCGTCAGAGATACGCCGCAGCTCGAAGAGCCGTCGCCAGAACTCGTTGAAGTCACCGGAGGTGAGCAGGTTGTTGAGTGGGGTGGAATCGTTGCCGGCGATGTAGGCCAGCTTCATGTCCGAGGCGAGTTGCTGCTTGTCCAGGGCGAGCTGGGCCTCGGCCTTCTCGAGGCGGTCCTGCTCGGCAGCCAGATCCTCAGTGATGCGCTGCAGCTCCGCCTGGGCGACCGCGATCCTCGCCTTGGTCTGCGTGATCTGAGCGTCGACGCCGGCGATCACGGAACGCAGTTGAGTCTCCTTGTCCTGGGTCTGGGAGATCTGCCCCTTGAGGTTGTTGATGAAACCGCCCACCTGCTCACGCTGGTGCTGCTTGTCCGATATCTGATCGGCCGATGTCGGGGTGACGGCCACCCCGGCGACGATCCCCGCCAGGGCTGCGGCGGTCCATCTCAATGCGGTCGGGCCCTTCCCGGCTCCGCAGGCCGCGCGGGGGCTCCGCGGAAACAAGGCGCGGATGAAGATGGCGGCGTCGCTCCCCTCGCGTACCGATCCTGTGGGGATGAGGCGGGAGATCGCACGGACACGCCGGCTCAACGTGCCCATCGTCATGGCGGCCGCATGCCGGCCGCCCGGGCTCAACCTGCGCATCAAC
>JBHELP010000051.1:0-38877 GCA_046263035.1 Candidatus Dormibacteria bacterium
ATCAGGAGGCCCGGCGCCTCCACCACCAGGAGCCGGCCCTCGGGCGGTCCCTCCGCCGGGCGACTCCCCTCCGCCGGCATCGCCCTGAGTCACTCCGTGGTCCGCGGGCAGTGCCGTGGATGGAGGATCGGGCTGCTCACCCGGCTGGCAGGCCCGACGCTGCTGGTTGTTCCGGCTGTGCTGCTCATCCCTGCTGAGGCTATGGCCCGGGCCGGAGGGGCCAGCGGCGGGAGTGGCTTTGGTGGCGGCGGCGGTGGGGGCGGACGATATGGAGGTGGCGGTGGCTTCGGCGGTGGCGGCGGCTTCTTCTTCTTCCCATTCTTCGGCGGCGGGGGCCTGATGGTCACGCTGATCCTCGCCTACCTGGCGTACGTGGTGATCCGGGGCATGATGCGCAGCTCGGCGACCAGCACGCCGATACCCATGGGGCCGCCACCGGCACCGGCGCAGGCTGCCGGACCCAGCGGCCCCGGAGGGTTCGACGCCATCGTCGCCCACGACCCCAAATTCAACGAGCAGGTTTTCCTGGACCGAGCCCAGGCGGCGTTCTTCCAGCTTCAGAAGGCCTGGCAAGATCGCAATGTCGACGAGGGCCGGGCCTTCATGAGCCCGGGCCTGTACACCAGCTGGCGGGCTCAGGTGCAGGCCATGATCGAGCAGCATCGGGCGAATGTGCTGGAGGACCTCTACGTCCACCACATGCGGATCGTTCGTGCCGCCCACGATGACAACTTCGACACCATCGCCGTTCGTGTCGATGCCAGCGCCAGGGACTACACCGTGGACGATAGGACAGGTCGCCGGGTCGACGGAGACAGGAACCAGCGGCCCTTTGTGGAGTACTGGACGTTCACACGCTCGGCGGGAGCCAAGACCCTGGTCACCGGTGGCGTGACCGACAAGCGATGCCCCAATTGCGGGGCTCCCCTGGCGATCAATGAGACCGGGACCTGCCGCTACTGTGACGCCGAGGTGACCAGCGGCAAGTTCGACTGGGTGCTCACCAGAATCGATCAGCTCAATGACTGGGGAGGCTGACCATGGATGACCCGCACGACGCCACATCGCCACCATCTGCGCCCAATTCGGCAGTCCGGCCCGGCGCAGGTGCGCCCATCGTGCCGGGTCCGCCCCAATCCGTGCGCGGGCCGGTATCGAGCCGCCGCCTGAATGCCAGCCTGGGGATCGCCGGAGGACTCCTGTTGGTGGGCGTGGCGGTGGTGGTGATCCTACTCTTCGTCCTCGTCATCATCCTCATCCGCCGGTAGCCCGCCGCCCGTCGAGGCTGCCGTGATCATCATCCTGGCCCTCCTCCTCACCGTGGCGCTGGCAGCCATTGGGATTGCCTGCGTGCGTGCCTACGCCGTCAGTCGCCCCGGCGGCTTCGGCTCCGGAGCGGCGGGACCGACCGGGCGGGGCTATGGCCGTTCGGACCTCTATCCGGCTGTCGGGTCCCCCAGCACGCTCTTTGGAGGCAGACGGTGGGCGCTCCTGGGCTGCTACACGGTGCTGACGCTCATCATCGTCTCGCTCGTTGTGCTGGATGGCATCCTGGTCTTCGTCATCTCTGTCGCCCGCTCCTGACACGACGGTTCGGCCTGACCAGGGCCGGCACTGTCGGATACCATCCACCCGTGTTCCGTTCACCGCGTGGTGCCCTCATCGCAGTGTCGGCGGCAGTCGTGCTCTCGCCCCTGGCATCGCCTGGATTGGCGCGGGTCGAGGCGGCGGGGGTGTCGGTCACCCCTGATCCCCTGGGACTGATCGTGCCGGCGCCGGCCCCCCCCGCATCTCCGCCCGTCCCAGCGCCCCTGACCGACCCGGCACGGCCCCTCAACGCACCACCATTTCCTGTGCCCCTGCATCTGCGGCTTCCCACCCTGGACGTGTCCGCCGACGTTCTGGCGGTCGGCTTGAACGGCCGGGGGCAGATGGACGCTCCCCGTGGAGCCCCGTCCGATCCGGTGTGGTCTCAGGTCTTCTGGTATCGAGGTGGGGCCACCCCCGGCGCTCCTGGAGTAGCGACCGTCGCCGGCCACGCGGACGACAGCTTGGGCCGCCCCGCTGTCTTCGCCCACCTGGCCGGGCTCCATCCCGGGGATTCCATCGAGATGTTGGACAAGCGCACCGGCCGAATAATGCGATTCCACGTCACCCAGACTGCCCTGTACTCGGTCGGGGAGGCGGGATCCCCGGTGGTGGCGGGGCGGATCTTCGGCACCTCGGCCGCGTCCGGCCCGGCCCTGCTGAATCTCATAACCTGCGCCGGCGACTGGCAGAATGGTGACTACGCCAAGCGCTTGGTGGTCTATGCGGTCCGGGATTCCGCGATGGTGGTTCCACCCCCCAGGCCGCTTCTATCCCTGTGAGCGACGGCGCCCCAACTCCCCTGACGCCGCTGTCTCTTGCGGCCTCCTCGGAGCGGCCGCCACGTCACGAGACGGTCTTGCCTCAGCCCCCCGATGAGGCCATGGCCGCCTTGGGCCAGGCCCTTGCCGCCGCGGACCTGCCTCGCGCCCTGCGGCCGGTTGTCGCCCACTGGCCCGAACTGATAGACGGATGGGCGCACCTGGGGCAGGCAACCTGGCGAGCAGGTGATTCCGTTGCAGCCTATGCCTTCGCTCGCACCGGATATCACCGGGGCCTCGACACCCTCCGGCGGCACGGAGGGGCCGGGACGGGTTTGGTTCGGTGGGAGCGGCAGGAGAACCGGGGCTTCCTCCGCTCCGTCCATCTCCTGCTGGTGTGTGCCGCCGCGATCGGTGAAGTTCAGGAGGCCGTTCGCTGCCGCAACTTTCTTCTCGATCTGGACCCCGAGGACGGCATCGGTGCCGCCTCGATACCGGACCAACCCCTTCCCGGCTGGAGCCCTGATCAGTTCCCCTGACGGCGAGTGACACCTTTTCGGCGCTCCACCGTTTGCTAAGGAGCGACCGCCGCTGAGACCCAGGAGGAAGGACAGGAGCGGGGGTTGCTTGAGGGCGGCCGCCGGTGAGACCCAGGAGGAAGGCAGGGAACCCGGAGGCGGCGGCCGCCCCTCCCTGTAAGCATAGTCCGATCAGAGGCAGTTCGTTTGGACAGGCCGCTCGGGCCTCCCGCCGGCGATCGACCAGAGAACGAGCCGGCGGGGAGATTCGAACTCCCGGCCAACGGTTTACGAAACCGTTGCTCTACCTCTGAGCTACGCCGGCGTGCGGTCCAGCCAGGATAGTGGAGAGCTTCACCGTCTCGTGCCGGGCCCGGTGAGCGGAGGCCACTCAGTGGATCGAGAGCGAGGCAATGGCGGCGGCGACCCCGCTGATCAGTACGTCGGCCTCGGCGTCCGTCATCACCAGGGGTGGATTGAGCACCACCACATCGCCGAGCGATCGAACGATCACTCCCCGTTGACGCGCTGCGAGGACGACGGGACGGCCCATGCGCAGGCCGGGATCGAAGGGGGTGCCGTACTCCTGGGCGATGTCGATGCCCACCATCACTCCGCATTGGCGCACCCCCCTGACCATTGGTTGGGAGATCACGTCGGGCAGGCGTTTGCCCAAGCGGCCCGCGAGCGCGATACCGCGCTGCACGGTGCCCTCTTGCTCAAAGAGCTGGAGTGATGCGCGCGCCACTGCGCAGGCCGTGGGATTGCCGCTGTACGTGTGCCCGTGGTACAGGGTGCGGTGCTCCGTGTACGGTGCCGTGAACAGGTCATAGAGCTCCTCGGTCGCCAGGGTCGCCGAAAGGGGAAGGTAGCCGCCGGTGAGACCTTTGCCGAGGCAGAGCAGGTCGGGCCCAACTCCGGCACCGCTGGAGGCGAACAGGGCGCCGGTGCGTCCGAAGCCGGTCGCCACCTCATCACAGATGATCAGGGCTCCCGCCGCCCGAACCCGCTCCACCACCGATCGCAACCAGCCGTCCGAGTGCGGCCAGATGCCGGCGGCCGCCTGAACCCGGGGCTCGATGATGAGGGCCGCAATTGTGGGCCCCTGGTCTTCCAGGCAGCGTGACAATGCCGCCAGGGACTCAGCCTCTCCTGCGACGAAGGGCGACGGGATGGGCACGGAATCGAAGAGCAGCGGTTCGAGGAATCGATGAAAGGGCTCCGAGCGCCCCACGCTGACGGCTCCGGCGGTGTCACCGTGGTAGGCGTCCTGCAGGGACAGAAAGCGAGTCCGGCGAGATTCTCCGCGGTACCGCTGCGCCAGCAGGGCTATCCGCAGACCCACCTCCACCGCGGCGGCCCCTGACTCCGAGTAGAAGACGCGGGTGAGGCCGGCCGGAGCCACCGCACACAGCTCCTCGGCCAGCAGCACGCCGGGGGCGTGGGTCAGACCGAGGAAGGTTGTGTGGGCAATCCTGCCCAGCTGCTCGTGTGCTGCTCGGTCGAGGCGCGGATGAGCGTGCCCATGGACATTCGCCCACAGGCTCGAGATGCCATCGAGGTACGTGTTCCCCTCCTCATCGCGAAGCCGGCAGCCCTCCCCGGAGGCGATCACCGGCGGATCCTCGCCCACCCATTCGGTGGCCTGGGTGAAGGGATGCCATACGTGGGCCCGGTCGGCCGCCACCAGGCGGGCGGTCGACTCGTCGCCGACCAAGGCGCGGGTCAGCGACTCCGCATCGATGCTCGCTGCTGCCGTCGCCAGCGGTCCGTGCCCATCAGCGGGGCGGGATGTCCTGCCCGCAATCGCTCCCAGATACGGGATCACGCCGATCACGGGTACCGCGCATTGCCGGGCCACCTGATCGGCGTTCTCGGTGGCGAGCTCGGCACCCGCGGACCCGTCGACGTCGCTGAGGACGATGCCCAGCACTCGAAGGCCGGCGTGGCGGCAGGCTTCCACGGTGAGGGCGCAGTGGTTGATCGTGCCCAGCCCGCTGCGGGCGGCGATCACAACGGGGGCATCAAGCCGGCGGATGAGATCCCGGACTGTCATGGTGGGACTCAGGGGAACCATGAGGCCCCCCACCATCTCGACGAGGAGGACGGCTGACCCACCGGCCCGGCGACGGTCGCCAATAGCCTGAGCGAGCCGGTCCACATCCAGCCGCCGCCCCTCGGCCGAGGCTGCGGCAAGGGGAGACCGCGCTGCGACAAACGTCTCCAGGGCGCACTCGTCGGCACGTTGGCCAACCGCCGCCGCGAGGATCTCCGCATCATCGCCGCTCTTGCCCGCGGCAACGCCCGTGGCCACCGGTTTGAGGGCTCCCACGGCGACACCATGGCCTCGAAGAGCACGAGCCATCGCCGCGGTCGCCAGCGTCTTGCCGGCGCCCGTATCCGTACCGGCGACGGCAACAAGCCCCGGGATCATGCGGCGATGGCCTCCCCAACCGCCTTCGCCGCGTCCCGCAGGTCGGATGCCGTGTGGAGGATGGATGCAACCATGCGCAGCCGGCTGGTGCCCTCGGGGACCGCGGGCGGGCGCACCGCCTGGACCAGGAAACCTGACTCCCACAGCCTCTGCTCGGCGGTGAGGGCGCGGGCGGGTGTACCCAGGACCACGGCGATGATGGGCATGTCCGCGGCGCCGGGGAGGACCGCCCACGGCACCCCGTGGCGACCGCTTTGCGCGTTCATCCTGAGTGGCGGGGCGCTGTGGCGGCTTGACCCGACGCCGTGCAGCGCCTGGCGCAGGCTCCGCGCGTTCATCCGGAGACGATCGACGAGCTGGGGCGTCCGTTGCAGGACGTCCAGGGCCGCCGTCGCCGCCGCAACCGTTGGGTGGGGCAGCGCCGTGGAGAACATCAGGGCCCGGCCTCTCTGGAGCAGCAGCTGGGCGACGGCGCGACTGCCACAGATGGCGCCACCGCCCGCCCCCAGAGCCTTGGAGAATGTGACCACCCGGACGACATGGTCAGCGGAGGGGGGGATGCCGGCCGCGGCGGCCCCACCCCGGCCGCCCGGCCCCAGGACGCCTGTGGCATGTGCCTCGTCGAGCAGAAGCCAGGCTCCATGGTGCTCAGCAAGCGAGTTCAGCTGCGCCACATCGGCGCAGGTGCCCTCCATCGAGAAGACAGTGTCGCTGACGATGACGGGCCGGCCCGACGCCCGCCGGAGTCTCCGCTCGAGGTCGTCCAAGTCCAGATGGCGGTATACCTGCACCTCACAGCCCGACATGCGGCAGCCGTCGATGACAGAGGCGTGATTGCCACCGTCGCTGAGGATCACCGCATCGCGGCCGCCAAGCGCCTGTATCGCTGCGAGGTTCGCGGCATACCCGGTGGGGGCCAGCGTCGCGGTTACCGTGCCCTCGAAGGCGCTCACGTTGTGCTCGAGCTTCTCGGCCGCCTCATGGCAGCCGCTCAGGTGTGCCGACCCGGAGGCGCCGACACCGCGATCAATCGCAGCCCGGGCCGCTGCCTCTCTCACCTCGCGATGGATGCTGAGGCCCAGGTAATCGTTCGATGAGAGCACCAGGACGTCGCGCCCGTCCACCCGGCATCGGACGTGGCTGCCGCCGGCCCGGGATCGCCTGCGCCGCAACAGGCCGGCCGTCGCCGCGTCGTCCAGGGTCTCCTTGGCCCAACTTCCCGGAAGCGGGTGGCCCTCCGAGTCGTCGAGGGCTTCCCGGGCGGGCATGGCCGCGACTCTAGGTCACCTCGCGAAGTGAGCCCGTGGTCACGTCGTACACGAAGCCCCGGACGTTCTCCTTGTGGGGGATGAAGGGGCTGGCCTTGATTCGGGCCACCGATTGGCGGACATCATCATCCAGGTCCGGAAAGGCCTCCAGGGCGAAGTGGGGCTTTATCCCCACCTCCTTCTGAATCTGCTCCTTGACCTGGTCGTCGGTGAAGGTGAGCATCCCGCAGTCCGTGTGGTGGATGAGGATGACCTCCGTGGTGCCGAGAAGGCGCTGCGAGATCACCAGGGAGCGGATGGCGTCCTCCGTGACGACTCCGCCCGCGTTTCTAATGACGTGCGCGTCACCCTCCGAGAGCCCTAGGACCCCGTAGGGGTTGAGGCGGGCGTCCATGCAGGCGAGCACCGCCACCTTGCGGGCGGGAGGCATGGGCAAAGCCCCTTTGTCGAAAGACTGTGAGTACGTCTTGCTGTTCTGGACGAGCTCGTCGGTGACGCTCATGTGGTCCTCCCCGTGGTTGTCGTGGTTGGTTTTGCCGCGTGCAGGCCCCATGTTGACCTGTCTGCCACCGAGAAAGTCAAACCCGGGCGAGCGCAAGGGCAGGCGATCAGGGGCCGGGGGACCGGCTCGTGGCACGGCGGTGTTCCTGGGCGGGTCTCGCCCCTGACATCGCCCATGCCGTGCGACGACCGGGCGCCCGGGCAGGGCGCCGGGACGCTCCACGGCTTGTGGAGGGCCTCACGGGCGCGTCGCGCCCGACGGGTAGGGGAGTCACGATACCCTGACCCGGGATGGCAGAAGAGACGGCGGATCGGCTGGATGCACCGGCCCTGGACGCCAAGTGGCGCCGCATCTGGGCCGATCGAGGGGCACATCGGACTCCTCTGGACACCGCCGACCGGCCCTACTACAACCTGATGATGTTTCCCTATCCCTCGGCGGAGAAGCTTCACGTGGGCAACGCCTACGCCTTCATTGGCTCGGACATTCACGGCCGGTATCAGCGGCTCAAGGGCAACGATGTCTTCGAGCCGATGGGATTCGACGCATTCGGCATCCACAGTGAAAACTACGCTCTCAAGGTCGGCCAGCATCCGGCGACGCTGACGGCCCGGAACGTCGAGTACTTCAGGGAGCAGCAGTTGAAGAAGCTGGGTCTCATGCTCGACTGGGATCATGAGGTCGACACCACCGATCCTGACTACTACCGCTGGACGCAGTGGCTCTTCCTCCAGCTCTTCAATGCCGGTCTCGCCGAGCATCGGGAGGGACCGGTCAACTGGTGCCCGTCCTGCTTGACCGTTCTCGCGGACGAGCAGGTTGTCGACGATCGCTGCGAGCGCTGTTCCAGCCTCGTCCAGCGGCGCTTCCTCAAGCAATGGTTCCTTAAGACCACCCGCTACGCGCAGGAGATGCTGGATGCGCTGGACGGGCTGGATTGGTCAGAAAAGACCAAGGTGGCGCAGCGGAACTGGATTGGTCGCAGTGAGGGCGCCATCGTGCGCTTCGAGCTGTCCGGCTGCGCACGCACCGACGTCAGCGTCTTCACAACCCGGCCGGATACCCTGCACGGCGCCACCTTCCTTGTCATCGGCGCCGACCACCCGGCCCTGTCGGACTTTGTCGCACCAGACCGGATCGCCGCAGTGGAGGCATGGAGTTCGCGCGTGGCCGACGCCATGGCGGAGCAGCCGGGGGAGGCGGGGCCGGCTGGCATCGACCTCGGCTCCGAGGCGCATCATCCTCTGACGGGATCCATGGTTCCCGTCTGGGCGGCCACCTACGTTCTCGGCGGCTATGGGACCGGGGCGATCATGGCCGTCCCCGCCCACGACCAGCGCGACCACTCATTCGCCCAGGCGCATGACCTGCCCATCGTAGAGGTGGTTCGGGGAGGTGACGACGTCCATGTCGAGGCCCATACCGGTCCCGGCGTGATGGTGGCAAGCGGAGATCTCGATGGGTTGCCATCCGTGGAGGGTGCACGGCGGATCGTCAAGATGCTCGAGGAGCGCGGAGCGGGTCACGCCACCATCCAGTACCGCCTCCGCGACTGGTTGATCTCCCGGCAACGCTACTGGGGCCCGCCCATCCCGATCATCCATTGCCAGGACTGCGGGCCCGTCGGGGTGCCGGTCGGGGACCTTCCGGTGGTATTGCCCCACGTGGATGAGTTCCGACCGCTGGGCACAGGGGTGTCGCCGCTCGCCGCTCTCGAGGACTGGGTGAACGTGGCCTGCCCACGCTGCGGTGGCCCCGGACGTCGCGAGTCCGACGTGAGCGACAATTTCCTGGACTCCGCCTGGTACTTCCTCCGCTACCCGTCGTCGGATCTCCACGATCGCCCGCTGGACCGGGATCGAACGTGGAAGTGGCTGCCGGTGGACATGTACATCGGTGGAAATGAGCACGCCGTGCTGCACCTGATGTATGCCCGCTTCGTCATGCGGGCGCTCCACGAACTGGGACATGTGCCGGTGCCGGAGCCGTTCACGCGCTTCCGCGCTCACGGTCTCCTCATCAGAGATGGGGCGAAGATGTCCAAGAACCGGGGCAACGTGGTCAATCCGGACGAGTTCGTCGCTCAGCACGGAGCCGATGCCTTTCGCCTCTACCTCATGTTTCTCGGCCCGTTCGAGCAGGGCGGCGATTTCCGGGCTGTGGGTATCAGGGGCATGACACGTTTCCTCGACCGGGTGTGGCGGGCGGTGCTGCAGGGGGGGAGCGACAACGGTTCCCATCACCCTGCTGGGAGTGGTGGCGTGGCGGTTCCCGACGAAAGCGCCTCCGATGTCGCCACCGGCTCTCAGGGCGACGGTGGCCAATCGGCAGGCGTGCGGGAGAGCCGTCGTCACAGGCTCATCGCCCGGGTGGAGGACGACATTTCCGAACTGAGGTACAACACCGCCATCGCGGAGTTGATGGGATTCTCGCGAGCGCTGGAGGAGGAGGCCGCGGAGGGGCGGGGCCGCCGGATTGACGCGATCACCCTCGTCCAGCTGCTGGCGCCGTTCGCGCCGCACATCACCGAGGAGCTGTGGGAGCGGCTGGCGTGCCCGGGCTCGATTCATGACTCGCGCTGGCCACGAGCCGATGCCACGCTCGCCGCCCCCACGGAGGTGACCGTCGTGGTCCAGGTCAACGGCCGGCGGCGGGGGGAGCTCGTGGTGCCGGCGGGAACACCGGAGGAGGAGCTCCACACGCGGGCCCTCGCCATGTCCCGGGTCCAGGAGTTGCTGGACGGCCGGCCGCCCCGGCGCATGGTCGTCGTTCCCGATCGGATCGTCAACGTGGTGGCCTGACGGCTCACACGCCGCTGGTCCGGCTGGGTTACCCTCGGGACGATGGCTGCTGAGCCCACGGGGGGCGGCGAGCGTATCCTCATTGTCGAGGATGACGCCTCCTACCGCTCCTATCTAGAGGAAAGGCTGCGGAGGGACGGCCACAGGACGGCCGCGGTCGCGGACGCCCCGTCGGGGCTCTCCAGCCTCGACGATTTTGGCCCCACCATCCTCATCACCGACCTGGCCATGCCCGGGATGGGCGGCCTCGAGCTCTGCCGGGAGGTGAGGCGGCGGCCCGCCTGGAGACATCTGCCCATCCTGGTCATCAGCGGCGCCGACGAGTCCGCGTCCATTGGTGAGGTCGTGGGTCTCGGACTGATCTGGTATCTGAGCAAGGGGGCCACCTGGGAGCACCTCGAGAAGACCCTTGGCAACCTCATCGCCCGGGCCCACGACACCTTCCCGGAGCCGGCCGGACCCGAGAGCCCGCGCAACGGTCAGGAGCTCGGCAGCGGCCGGTAGCGTTCCAGGCAGAGGTCGCCTCGGCAGCTGCGGTCGGCCAGCCCATACCCGCGCGGTGGGGGCCGCTCATTCCCGCCGCTCGCCTCGACGACACGATGGATCGTGCCACCATGGTCGGTGACGTCAGTGGGCACCTCGGGGATCACCGCACCATCCGGGTACACCGCCGTCCCCCAGAACCAGGGCACGCTGTCGGCGAGTACATGGATGCGTGCGCGATACTCGGGGGCCGCGTAGTACTGCAGAAGCAGATAGGTGTCGGGGTCGACTGCGACGATGTCATGGGCGCCCACGCGGCCGCGCAGTTGATCCGCTACGGCGGGTGCGTCCGGATGGGTCACGGCCAGGGAGAGGGTTGCCGCCACGGCGGCGAGCGATGCCATGGCGAAGCCGGTGAGAGCGCGGCAGCGCATCAGTGACAGTCCAGCCCCAAGCAGCGGCACCAGTGGTCCCCATACCACGCTGACGTAGCGGGCCTCGACCAGCGGATGCCAGAGGCTTGCCACGATGAAGAGGCAGGCCGCTCCCAGCCCCGAGGCGCCCAGGAACGCTGCCGCACGGCGCCCAGGAGGACTCAGGTTGCGCCGCTGCCGCACCAGGGCATAGAGGGCCATGCCGCCAACGCCCGAGGCGAGCGCTTGCATGGTCTGAAGTGTCACCCGTCCCGGCGTCCCGGCATCGATCGGCGGACCGGAGAGGAACTGCAGCACCACGCTGCTCACCGTCTTGGCCCCCACGCTCTCCACCCAGAAGGGAGTTGACCCGTGGAGTAGCTGCGATCGCGCGCTTAGCATCCAGGGGACGAGAGTGAGACCGCCCGCCGTCGCGGATATCACTGCGGAGGCCATCGTGCGCGGCGAGGGCCGGAGCACGAGCAGCACGGCAAGGAGCTGTCCGGCAACTCCGAAGGCGGCGAAATACTGCGTGTGGAGGGCCGCCGCCACCGCGCCCGCGTACAGCGCCCATCGCCCCACGGTGGGCCGTTCCACCGCCCGCCAGAGCAGCAGCGTTGCCACCATGACCAGGGTCGTCGCCAGCGCGTACATGCGCGCATCGCGGGCGCTCAGTACCAGCGCCGGGCTGAGTGCGCACGCGGCCCCGGCCAACAGGCCTGTCCGGTCGCCACCGATCCGCCTGCCCAGCGCCGCGCCCAGGGGGACGGCCGCGCTGCCGGCGAGCGCGGGCAGCACACGCAGGGCTGCGGGAGAGGTGGATACCACGGCCACCACACGGTCGAGCAGGTAGGCCAGCGGTGGCGCGCTGTCGCGGCGGACGGCGTCGAGCATGCCGCCGAGCGACCGCTGCACGGCCAGCGCGGTAAACGCCTCATCGCGCCAGAGTGGCTGCCGGTCCAGAAAGGCCAGGCGGAGTACGGCACCCGCGGCCGTGATCGCGGCGACCCGCCCTCCGTAGGTGGGGGGCGTGAGCCGGCCACGAAGCCCACGCCTCGGTCGCTGGGCCTGTGCCGACACGCTTGTCTCGGTCACCGGTATCCCGGTATCAGGGCGCCACCGCCCACACCACCGGCCTGCCGGCGTGGTCGCGGGCCGCCACGACGGACCTGCCCGCAAGCGATGGGCCTACCACGTGGGTCAGCTGGCGGCGGTCGCGGGCCACTATTCGAGCGAATCGTTCGGGACGGTCGAGATGCGCCGCGGGGTCGACAATGGTGGGCGGGTCGGCGGCATCGAGGAAGCGGACGTCGAAGGCGGCGAAGTCGTCGACGATGACGGCGGTGCTCGGCCCGTGATCGGCCTGTGCCGACAGCGCCACCAGGTCGAAGGAGTATGCGTCGTAGCGGTCGGCCACCCCGCGTGAGAAGTACGCCTGGGCGGCTGCCACTCCGGCGGCCACCAGCAGGGCGGCCGCAGGCGCGATGGCGACCGCTGCGGCCCGGCCACCACGAAGGCCGGCGGCCATGCACCGGTCGACAAGCTCTGCACAGCCGAGGGCGACCAGAGCGGCGAGGTAAGGTGCCAGGCCCAGGGAGCGGAGGAAATGGGGCGCCCCCCCCTCGGTGGCGATCAGCGGCGGGATGAGAAAGACCGCCGAGCCGAGAAGGACAAGTGAGTGGGCATGGTCGCCGCGCCGTTTCCAGGCGCGAATCCCCCCGGCGACGACGAGGAGGGCCAGGGGCACACCGACCAGGGGCAGGCCGCCAACGTTGTGCCTCGGGTTCGGGTCGCCCGTGAAGCCCAGCATGCCGATGGTGCGAAGGACATGAAGGGGAAGTGCCCCCGGCCCCTGGTCGGGATTGAACGCGGTCACCGAGGCGCCCCTGCCCAGGTAGTTGCCCGGGTCACCGATCGCGGCGACCGCCATGGGGGCGGACACCACGGCGAAGGCGATCGCGAACCAGCGGAGGTCCGGCCGCAGTGATGTGAAGCGCTCGCGATCGACGTGGCGGATCCACCACAGCCAGAGGATGACCAGCAGCGGCAACAGCTTGAGGGGCTGGTAGGTCCAGAGACCCGCACCGGCGACAATCCCGGCCACCGTCGCTCGAGCTCGGCCCGGTCTGTCGCCCCAGCGGATCAGCGAGGCGAGGGCCAGCGCACCCACAAGGGGGACCAGGATCACCCGGAATCCATCCCGCGCGACGCAGATGAGCCACAGCGAGCCCGCTGCCCACGCCATCCCGGCGACGGCTGCTCCCGCCCCGAAGCGTCGCAGCGCCGGCCAGAGGGCGACCACTCCCACCACTCCGACCACTGCCGCAACGCCCCGAAGCACGGTCGCCGATTCGCCGGCCACCCGGAACGTCGCTGCCACCAGGTAGCCGAAGAGCGCCTCGCGGCCGGCGTCGTCATGGAAGAAGACGGGATGGAAGCCGGCCTCATGAAGAAGGCGGTGGGCGTCCAGACCCTCGGCGGCCTCGTCGGGGTACAGCCCCCCGGGCTGGCCGTTGAGGTCGATCAGGCGAAGAGCGGCGGCGACCGCAACGACCACCACAGCCGCTCCCAGCCAGGCCACCCTCAGCCACCCCGGCACGCGGTTGGCCGCGACCTCCTCGACACCCTCTCGCCCCCCTGCGGTGCGCTCCGGCGGTTTGCCATCCACCGGACCGGCCAGGCGTTCCCCATGGCGGCCCGAGTTGCCCGGCGCGGGGCGGGCGTCGACCGACCCTTCGACGCCGCGGCCGCCGGCAACCTCCAAGGAGCGGGAGTCCTCCCCTAGCCGGTCGACACGGCCTCCCGGGCGAGTGGAGGTGTTTGCTGAAGAAGCGCCCGGGTTGCCGCGACCCGGCAGGCGAGGAGCTCGAGGATCTCGTCCAACCGCTCTTTCAGCCCCGGATCCATCTCCACGGGATGGTTGTCGATGTCGCGGAGCAGCGCCGAGAGGCGGAGTGCCTTCTGATCGATCTTGCTTACGACGTCTTGCGGGTCGCGGGGGCTGTGGGATCGTGGCTCCATGGGCTTGCCTCCGATGGTGGATGGTGATGAAACCATCGGCAAGCGTAGGGCGCCAACGGCGACGCGGGCAAGCTCACGATGTGACAACTCGACGAGGCAGGGGTCGCCTCCGGGGTCCCGACGTGGCCCCGGCGACGGGCTGATAGACTGGGCGCCCGTCCCGCGCGGATGGCGGAACCGGTAGACGCGCGGGGCTTAGGACCCCGTGGGGCAACCCGTCCGAGTTCGACTCTCGGTCCGCGCATCTGGCGCCCATCCTTCTACATTGGTGCATCGCCATCCCAACTCCAGACCTGACCGCCAGCCCCTCTGACCTGAGCGTTGCCGTCGAGCGCAAGCCCGGTTCGCGCGTGGAGTTGCGTGTTGAGGCGTCGCCCGAGGAGTTGGACGCTGCCATCGAGGCCTCCCTGAAGCGCCTTGCCGCCCAGGTCCGGGTTGCCGGTTTCCGTCCGGGGAAGGCGCCGGGTCCCGTCGTCGAGCGGGCGCTGGGCTGGGAAGCGGTGCAGCGCGACACCATCCAGCATCTGGTTCCCGAGGTGTTCGGCCGTGCCCTCGAGCAGGTTGGCGTCGACGCCGTGGACGAGCCGGACCTCCAGCTCGACCCCGTCGAGCGCCACCGCCCGCTCACCTTCACAGCCACGGTGACGGTCAGCCCGGAGGCTGACCTGGGCGACTATCAGTCGATCCGGGTGGAGCAGCCAAACACCGTTGTGGGTGAGGAACAGGTGGAGGAGGCGCTCGAGGAGGTCCGCCGAGAGCACTCCGACCTCGTCGACGTGGAGCGGCCGGCTCAGGCCGGCGACGTGCTGCGCTGCACCCTGCGCCTGCGCCGCGAGGACCAGGTGCTGGCCGGTGGTGACGGCGAGCAGCGCGACATCGAGCTGGATCGTGACAAGCTCATCCCCGGCCTGGTCGACGGAATCCTCGGGCTGAGCGCGGGCGAATCGCGTAGCTTCTGGGTCACGCTCCCGCAGGACTTCGGTCAGGAGGAGTTGCGTGGTGTGGAGGTCACCGCCGAGGTGGCTGTGAGCGCAGTGCGCGAACGCGCGCTGCCCCCGCTGGACGACAGTCTGGCTGTCGCCGACGGTCACGGCACAAGTCTGGAGGAGCTGCGCGAGCACCACCGCCGGCTGCTCACCGAAGCCGCCGAGCAGCATGACGAGGAGCTCTTCAGAAGCAACGCCCTGACCACCTTTCGCGACATGGTCAGAGTTGACGTACCCCAGGTCATGATCGAGCGGGAGATCGACCGTCAGGTGGCCGAGTTGCGCCACCGGCTGAGCACCATGGGTATGGAGTTGGAGAGGTACCTGGAGTACACCCAATCGAGCATGGAGCAGTTTCGGGACGAACGTAGGGAGGAGGCCGCCATGCGCGTCAAGCTGGAGATCTCCCTGGATTCCCTGGCCGCCGCCGAGGGCATCGAGCTCGATGAGGCGCAGATCGCCCGTGAGGAGGAGCGGATCGGCGAGGGACGAAAACTCACAGCCGACCAGCGCCGCCGGGTGGCCATCGCGTTCCGAGTGGACCTGCGCCGCCGGGCCGCCGCGGACCGCCTCCTGGAGATCGCCCGCGGAGAGGGTTAGACGCGGTAGACGGAGGCAGCGACCATCGTCGACCACCAGGCCGCCCGGGTGCGCTCCACAAGCAGTAGTCGGGCGGACGGCGGGGGGTGGTCGGCAGGCGCCAGGACGAGGATGTCACCGTGACGGGCGGTGCGTCGGATGCTGGCGAGCGGCAGCTGGCGGCTGGCGACCATTGCCATGGTTGCGTCCAGGTCCCTGCCCGGGGCCGGGCGCAGCTGGAAGAGCGCATGGGCGTAGGGCTGACCCAGGCTGTCGGAGAGGAGCACCTGGTGCCCGTTCGCGAGGGAGTGGGCAGCGGTGATGGCGGCACCGATTCCCCCGTCGAAGGAGCCCTCGGCCCTGGCCGGGTAGGTCACGAACAGGTCACCAAGGTACAGGCCCACCTGAAGCATGGCCAGCACAGCCAGTGCTGATCGCTGTCGCGAGGGCCGGCTCAGCCAGGGCAGCAGCCTCTGCCAGCCATAACTCGTTATCAGGAGTAAAAACGGGATCATGGGAGCGGCTCGCAGGCCATGGGGGATGCCCTCCCTGGTGAGGGACGCCGGAATCGGCGCCACGAGAAGCCCCAGCAGCGCGAAGCAGGGGAGCGCTTCATCGCGGTGCCGCCAGCAGGCGACCGCCCCGGTCATAAGGGCAGGCAGTGTGGCCACCAGGATCATGCCCCCCAGGCCGGTGCTGTGCCGAGGATTGCTGTCGCCCCGTAGCAAAAGGAAGGGTATGTTGAGGTGTGCCAGGTAGTTGCCCGCCAGCCGTCGAAGGGCAGTCGCCGGCCCCGGATCATCGTTGAGGATGGAGAGGGCGCTGAACCGGGCGGTCAGCGCGCCGGGATGGTGCAGGGCCCACAGTGCCATCGCGGCGTAGGCGGCCACCGGTATGAGGAGGGCGGTCCACCAGCCTTCCGGTGCGGGTGCGGGTACCCGCTGCAGGGGCGGCTGCACAGCCCCCTCGCCTGGCCTGCGCGTGCGGAACCAGGCCGGAAGCCGGGGCCACAGGTGGGCGACACAGAGGGCCGGGAGAAGCAGCGCCACCATCAGGCGGCCGGTGGGGTAGGCGTACTCCGCGAGTGCCAGGGGCGCTCCCGCGGCGAGGAACCAGCGGCACCCCCCGCCGGTGTGCGCGCGGGCCAGGCACCAGAGGGCGGCGGAGAGGGACAGCGTGAGCGTGACGACCTCGAAACCCACCCGGCTCTCGAGGAAGAGCCAGGGCATCAACCCCGCGGTCAGGAGCGCCAGCACCGTCACCGCGGGCGGTCCCCCCGTGGCCCGGCGGGCCGTTCCCGCGAGGAGAGCGCACGAGGCCAGGCCGCAGAGTGCGGCAGGCAGCCGCACAACCCCGGGCGTCAGCGGGAACGCCCATGTGAAGGGGGCCAGCAGGTACACGTAAAGGGGGCTCTTGAAGTCACCGAAGGATTCGAAGAAGAGGGGGAGAACGGCGCCGTGCTGGTCGACACCATGGTGGGCGATGGCCCAGGCGTCGTACCCGATGGCGGCCTCATCCTGGTGCAAACCGGGGGGGGACGATGCCAGGCCCGCCAGGCGCACGGTGGCGAGCAGGACCACTGTGCTCCAGAGGAGGATGACCCAGGGCTCCGGGCGTCTCCACCGGCTTGCCGCCGTCGAGGCCGGCTCCTGGGGGGCCGGATGGCTGGAGGTGAGAGCTCCCAGGTTCTGCTCCCCGGAGCTCACGCCGGCGTGGCCGACAGAGCGGCTGTGTCGGTGTTGCCGCGGCTGGAGATCAGGACCAGCGACGCGGCCGCCATCGCCGCCGTGCCCAGGAGAAGCAGGGCCGGGCGTGTGGCCCCGGCGTTCTGGGACGTCCAGAGGTTGAGACCGGCCACGGCCGGAAGCAGCCCTGCGCTGAGGAAGGCCACCATCCTCAGCCGCCCAGCCATGAGCAGGAAGGGAATCGGCCACATCAGGTACTGGTCTGACACCGTCGGCGAGAGCGTGAGCAGCACCAGCATGGCGACGGCCATGGTTTCGGCCGGCGATCTTCCCCGGCGGGCGGCCACCAAACCGGCTGTCGACGAGGCGGCCCCGGCAAGGAGATTGGCGGTGGTCACCACCCAGGTCGGGACGCCGTCGCGGAAGAGCAGGGAGGTGCCCAATCCCTGGCGGTGAGCGACGTATGTTGCCACCCTGTACAGGCCGCCGATGAGGTGTTCGGGGTGGATGAGGCCGTATAAGGCAAAGGTGGCAGCGGGCGCGGCAATCAGGCCGGCGATGAAGCGCGGCCACTGCCGGGGCATCATCAGGGCCAGCAGGGGGACGATGAAGAAGACCGGCCAGGGCTTGATGGCGGTGGCGGCGCCCGCCATCACACCCGCGACCCCCGGCCGTCGCCGGATGAGAGCGATGCCTCCAACGAGTGGAAGCACCACCAGCGGATCGAACTGGCCATGAAGAGCGGGCACCGCCATGGCAACTGGGTTGATGGCGTAGAGCACACCGGCGGCAACCGCCGTCCGGGCCTCAGCGCCCTGATGCCGGAGCAGCATCACCAGAAAGGGTGCCACCGCGGCGTCGGCCACCCAGAAGGGCAGGCGCACCAGCGCGGAATAGAGGTGGGGATGGTCCGAGGGAACCGACGAGGCAAGCGCCCACCACCAATAGATGGCCGGCGGATAGTTGGAGAGCCCCAGGGCCGGCTCCACAAACACGTCACCGCCGTTGCGCAGCTGGGCGCCGACGATCCGGTAGGCGTCGAATATGTCGTAGAGGCCGCCGTCCTGAACGAGGGATAAACCGGCGCGGAGAGCCAGCGCGGTTAGGAGGATGGCGATCATTGGGGCGGTTGTGCGGCCGGTCCGCGCCCAGGTGGCCGTGGGCCGGGAACGACGGCCGCTCGTCGCCACCCGGGGGATCGCGATCGAGACCGCCGCGCAGGCGATGAGAAGGACCAGAGCCCACGGTCGCAGTGCTCCCACGGGCAGGTTGAGCGGTGCGTCCCGGGGTATCACGGCGGCAGCGTAGCCACCGGGGCTGGCCATCCACCTTGGCCGCGCGGTCCCGTCGAACGCCCGGCGGAGAGGGGGGAGGGCGGGAACTGCGAGCCTATAATGGCCGGGCCATGACTATCAGCAACCTGATCCCGATGGTCGTCGAGACCACCAATCGCGGCGAGCGAGCCTTCGACATCTACTCTCGCCTGCTCAAGGATCGGATCATCTTCATCGGTACGCCGATCGACGATCAGGTGGCCAACGTGGTGATGGCGCAGCTCCTGTTCCTTGCCGGCGAGGATCCGGAGAAGGACATCATGCTCTACATCAACTCGCCGGGCGGGTCCGTATACGCCGGTCTCGCGATCTACGACACCATGCAATATGTCGAGCCGCGGGTGGGCACGATCTGCATGGGCATCGCCGCATCCATGGCGGCCCTGCTGCTCGCCGGGGGAGCTGAGAACATGCGCTACAGCCTGCCCAACACCCGAGTGCTCATCCATCAGCCCAGCGGCGGTTTCAGCGGTCAGGCGACCGACATTCAAATCCACGCACAGGAGATCCTCAGGGTACGCCGCCGTCTTGACGAGATCCTCGCCCAGCACACCAAGAAGCCCATAGAGATCGTCAACCGCGACTCCGACCGTGACTTTTTCATGAGTGCCGATGAGGCCAAGGACTACGGGATCATCGACGAGATCATCCAGGGGCATCGCGGCAATGCCAGCGTGCCCTCACCGTCATCACTGTCCAGCAACGGGGGCGGGGGAGGGTCGTCCGAGCGGGATCCTGACGGACCGTCCACGGGCGGCGGAACCGCGTCACGCTGAGGTGATGGTGTGGTCGCCGCAGATGAGTTCACCCGGTCGACCACAGCTCCACCTCTGCGGTGGGGCCGGGACACCGATCCGGATCTGGGCCGGGGCGGCGGACCGGCCATCCCGATGACTGCGCCTCGATCATCTCGGGTGTCCGGCTGCGGCTCGGCAAGGTCGCCGATGACGGAGGTCCGGCCATGACGGAGCGCAGCGAGGGCCGCAGCCGCCACGCCCGTTGCTCGTTCTGTGGCAAGGGGCAGGAGCAGGTACGCAAGCTGGTCGCCGGGCCCAGTGTCTACATCTGTGACCAGTGCATCGATCTCTGCCAGGAGGTGCTCGAGGACGACCGCAGGACGGCCACCCAGAAGCGCCCCAAGGGAGGGATGATCCCCAATCCTCAGGTCATCTGCGCCTCACTCGATCAGTACGTCGTCGGCCAGGAGCACGCCAAGAAGGTGCTCAGCGTAGCCGTCTTCAACCACTACAAGCGGATTGCACAGGCGAAGACCGCCGGCGATGTGGAGTTGCAGAAGTCCAACGTCCTGCTGGTCGGGCCCACCGGCTGTGGAAAGACGCTGCTCGCCCAGACCCTGGCCAAGATCATCGACGTGCCCTTCAGCATCGCCGATGCCACGAGCCTCACCGAGGCGGGCTACGTCGGGGAGGATGTCGAGAACATCCTGTTGCGACTCATCCAAGCAGCCGACTTCGATATCCCGCGGGCCGAGCGGGGGATCATCTACATCGACGAGATCGACAAGATCGCCCGCAAGTCGGACAACCCCAGCATCACCCGTGACGTCAGCGGCGAGGGTGTCCAGCAGGCCCTGCTCAAGATCCTCGAGGGAACCGTGGCCAACGTTCCCCCCCAGGGCGGCCGCAAGCATCCTCATCAGGACTTCATTCAGATAAACACCACCAACATCCTGTTCATCTGTGGCGGCGCCTTCGATGGGCTCGAGAAGATCATCGAGCAGCGTGTGGGGCAGAGCACCATCGGCTTCAACAGCCGGCCACACAAGTCGCGAACAAAGCAGTCGGCGCGCATCCTGCGGGAGATGCAGGCTCAGGACCTTTTGAAGTACGGCCTGATCCCCGAGTTCGTGGGTCGACTGCCCATCGCCGTCTCGCTCGACTACCTGGACGAGGCGGACATCATGCGCATCCTCACCGAGCCCAAGAACGCCTTCGTCAAGCAGTACCAGAAGTTCTTCCAACTCGACGACGTGGAGCTCATCTTTCATGAGGGTGCTCTCAAGGCCATTGCGGAGCGTGCCCTGGCCAGGGGGACGGGTGCCAGGGGCCTCAAGTCCATCATCGAGGAGGTGCTGCTCAACAGCATGTTCGAGGTGCCCAGCCGCTCGGACATCAAGCGCTGCGTGATCACTGAGCAGACCATCACGGAGGGCATCGAGCCCCTGCTTCTCACCGAGGAGCCCAAGCGACGCTCGGCCCAGGCGAGCACGGAGACGGCTCAGGACCAGCCGGCCTGACGGACCGGCTCCGTCGGCGGTTGTGGCTCGCGGCCGCGCTGCTCGGAGTGCTGGCCATTCTGGCGGCCGTCGGCCTGGCTCGGTCACGCTCGCAGGGTTGCACCCTGCCACCGCCCGTGCCCGACCTCCCGGATCGGCTGCGCGCCACCGGAGACTTCGACCGTCCCTACAACGTTGGTGTGGAGCGCGACCTGGAGGATGTCGCCACCCGTGCCGCCGCTGCGCTGCATCCCAACCTCATAGGTACCGCCGCGGAGCGCCCGATCCCGGTGGCCGCCCAATCCGGCGATCGCCACGACGCCCTGGTTGTGCCCCTGACCCTCACCTCCACGTCCGGGGCGCCGGCGCGTGTGGGGGGACTTGTCGCCTTTCTCCTCGACTGCAGCGGCCGCGCCTACTTCTCGGCCGTGAGCGACGTGTCCACGGTGGCTCCGGAGATCCGGACGTTCCCACCGCTCAGCGCCGAGGACGCGATGAGCCGGCTCGGCGCAGCCCAGGTGCGGCTCACCTACCGGGAATCCCCGCTCCGACCCATCTGGAGAGATCCCGCACGCGGCGGCGAGGTCGCCGCCCGTTGGGCGGTCGTCCGCCGCCGACGCGCCCACCCGCGGCGTCGGCGACGGCGCCCGGGGCCAGAACCCCCGGACCCAACGCTCGGAGCCCGTCCAGTGTGGCGAGGAGGCGGGGCGCTCGTGCTCGACGCCGGACCAGAGCTCTGCCTCGGCGCTGGGCTGGCCGCGCAATCCCGGCTAAGATGGTTGACGGGCGGATCGGCGCTCTGGAGGAACTGTGGTGAAGCTGGGAATTGCCGGCAAGGGCGGGACGGGCAAGACGACGGTGGTCGGTACGATGGCGCGTGAGTTCGCGGCCCGCGGCCATCGGGTGACCGCCTTCGACGTCGATCCGCAGCCGACCCTGGCCATGACGTTGGGGATCGACCTCGAGGCCGCCGAGAACGTCAACGGTGTGCCCACCGATCTCTTCGATCTCGCCGTGCAGGACCGCCGGCTGACCGGTGAGGAGATCGTCGACCGCTACGGGCTCCGCGGTCCTGACGGGATCCGGCTGATCATCGCCCACCGTATCGAGCACGTGGAGATGCATTGCAACTCCTCAGCCCACGTGACGGTTCGGGCCATGCTCAAATCGCTGATCGGTGAGGCGAATGATGTCGTCATCGTCGACATGGAGGCCGGCCTGGAGCACTTCACGCGGGGTCTCACCCTGGCCGACGTGGATGCGATGATGATCCTGGTCGAGCCCTTCCACAAGTCAATCGTCACGGGTCGCCAGATCGCCCTGCTCTCCGGCGAGCTGGGTATCAAACGTCGCTATGCCGTTGCCAACAAAATTCGCAACGACGGCGACATGCCACCCATCGAGGAGTTCTGCGAGGACACCGGTTTGGAGCTGATCGGCAGCATCCCCTGGGATACGACCGTTCAGGATGCCGAGATTCGCGGCATCGCCCCCTTCGACTTCAGCTCCGAGGCTCCCGCCGTGAGAGCATCTCGTGATCTGGCGGGCACCATGATCCAGCGCCTGCAACCCGTTCCCGGACCGGCCGCCACGTAGTCATCCGTCGACGTCGCCCGACCCACGCGCGGGCCGGCCGTACCCTCCGTATACTCGCCTAGCCGATGGACAAGGCCTTCGATTTCCAGAGCGTCGAGCCACGCTGGCGCCGGCGATGGGAGGAGTTGAACGTCGGCAGGGCCGAACCCTCCAGCCCTCGGCCGGCCTTCACCATCGCTCTCCCGCCCCCGAACATCACGGGCGCCCTACACCTCGGCCACGCGGCGGGTTTCTCGGTTCAGGATGTGCTGGCCCGCAATCGGCGCATGCGAGGGTTCGAGGTCGAGTGGTGCCCGGGCACGGATCACGCCGCCATCGCCACCCAGAATGTCATCGAGAGGGAGCTGGCCGCTGAGGGCACCAGCAAGGAGGAGCTTGGCCGGGAGGGCTTTCAGCGCCGGGTCGACGCTTGGTATGCCGACTACGGCGGCAAAATCTTCGAGCAGATGCGCCGCCTGGGCTTCACCTGTGACTGGTCACGGGCGCGCTTCACCCTCGATGAGGGGTATGTGCGGGCGATCCGGCTGGTGTTCAAACGGCTGTACGACGAGAGGCTCATCTACCGCGGCCCCCGCATCGTCAACTGGTGTCCGCGATGCCGGAGCGCCATCAGTGACGAGGAGGTGGAGTGGAAGGAGCACAGGGACAGCCTGGTCACCCTGCGCTATCCCGTCGAGGGTGGCGCCACAATCGATGTGGCGACGGTTCGTCCGGAGACGATGCTCGGTGACACCGCGGTGGCGGTTGCACCGGGCCATCCACGTTACGCGTCGCTCGTGGGCCGCCATGTTGTCCTACCCCTTTCCGACCGCCGGGTTCCCATCATCGAGGATGCCGCGGTGCGGAGCGACTTCGGCACCGGCGCCCTGAAGGTCACCCCCGGGCACGATCCGCTGGACAATGAGATCGGCCGGCGCCATCTGCTACCGACCATCTCCGTGATCGCGCTGGACGGCACCATGGACGTCAAGGAGCTTCCCCAGTTCCATGGAGCACCGGTGGAAACTGCGCGAGTGTCGATCACCCGGGCTCTGCGTGAGCTCGGCGTGGTGGTCGCCGAGGAGGAATACACACACGATGTCGGGCATTGCGATCGTTGCCATCACGTCCTGGAGCCGCTGATCAGTGAGCAGTGGTGGGTGCGCATGCCGTCCCTCGCCGCGCCCGCCATCACCGCCGTGGAGAGTGGGGAGATCTCATTCCATCCGGCGAACTACACGGACGTCTACCTGTCCTGGATGCGCAACATCCGGGACTGGTGCATCAGCCGCCAGCTCTGGCTGGGGCACGCCATCCCCGTCTCCACATGCGCCAACGGCCACGAGTTCACGTGGGTCGACGAGCCGGAAACCTGCCCCGTCTGCGGTGATCGGAATCTGCGCCCGGACACAGACGTCCTGGACACCTGGTTCAGCAGCGCGCTGTGGCCCTATGCCATCTTCGGATGGCCCGAACAGACCGAGGAGCTGCGCCGCTTCTACCCCACGGATGCCCTGGTCACGGCCCGCGAGATCATCTTTTTATGGGTGGCGCGGATGATCATGACCGGTGTCAAGTTCGCCGGGGCCCGACCGTTCAGCGACGTGCTCATCACCAGCACGATCATGGCCGCCGACGGCTCGCGTATGCAGAAGTCCAGGGGCAACGCCGTCGATCCCCTGGCGATGATCGAGCGCTATGGCGCCGATGCCGTGCGGGCATGGGCCGCCGCGGTGGCAACCTCGGGTCAGGATGTGCGCTTCGACGAGGACCGCATCGCCTCCTACAAGAACTTCGCCAACAAGCTCTGGAGCGTGACCCGCCTGCTGGCCACGCGCCTGGGTGACGGGGAGAGAATTCCCCGTGTCGCCGAGGTGGACCCCTCGACGCTGTTCGCCGAGGACCGCTGGATACTCGATCGCGTGGCCGCCGCCGTCGAGATCTGCGACGCCGCCATCGCCACGTACCAGCTTCATCATGCCATGGAGCGTCTGTATGCCACGACGTGGCATGGCCTGTGCGACTGGTACGTGGAAATGGTCAAGCCGCGCCTGGCTGAAGGATCTGCGGAGGACTCCCGCGCGGCGGCGGCTTGGACGCTGGTGACGGCGCTCGACATCCTCTTGCGTGCCCTGTATCCCTTCATGCCCTTGGTCACCGAAGAGTGCGCACAGCACATGGACGGCGCCGCGGCCTCCCTCCAGCAACGGACCTGGCCGGAGGGCCTGACCGCATGGCGGACCGCTGCGGACCAGCGGGATGGCGTGGAGGAGGTGCTCGAGCTGGTGCAGAGGCTGCGAGCTGCTCGCCAGGACGGCGGCGTCCCGGCTCGTAGCGGCCATCGTCACCCACTTGTTCTGCGCAGCCCGTCGCGACGTCTTCAGCCATCGGACACATCCCGCTTGCTGGAGGCCCTTGTCCCGGTCAACGTCATAGACGAGGTCAGCAATGGCACGGAGGCGGTGGTGGTGGTGGCGGGAACCCTCGAGGCCGGCCTCTATCTCGGTTCCGGTGGCGACGATCCGGCCCGCCTGGCAGCCCGTCTGCGCGAGTTGGAGGCACGGGTTGAACGCCTGGCGGCCCAGCTGGAGAACGGCCAGTTCATGGAGCGCGCACCCGCCGAGGTGGTGGACCAGGCGCGCCGACGACTTGCCGAGGCGACCGGTCAGCGTGACGCCATTCAGCGACTCGTGGGGGGTTCCAACTGATGCTTCTCGCCCAGAGCGTCTCACCAACGGTCGTCCTTCTCATCGCCGGGGTCGCCTATGTGGGAGCCTTCTGGATCGCCCTGGCCTTCTTCGTCGTCCGCGACGCCCAACGGCGGTCGACGTCGATCCTGTTCATCGTGTTCGCGGGGCTGCTGGGCTTCTTTCCACCCTTCCTCGGGGCTCTCATATACCGCATCATCCGGCCACCTCACACGATCGAGGAAGAGCGGAGCTTCGCTCTCGAAGAACAGGCTCTGCGCGACGCCACCATGGAGGAACCGCCGCTCCGGCCGTGTCCCACCTGCGGCCGTGAGAACGAACGGGACTTCGTCATCTGCCCGTACTGCCGAACCCAGTTCGCTCGCCAGTGTGGTGGCTGCGGCCGGGTACTGCGGCTGGGCTGGGATGTGTGTCCCTACTGCGCTGAAGAGGTGGGCGTGCATACGCTCCGGCGGCTGCACGGCTCGGCGTCGTAGTCCCTCTCCGCCTCGCGGCGGCGCCGGCCCTGGTGCTGGCCACCGCCCTCATCGTCCGGGCCTTGCCAGATCGCGTTCTCCGCGCCGGCCGAGCTCTCTGTGCTCTTCTCACCGCCCTGTCACTGGCCGCCCTTCTGTGGGCCGCGGCCTCGGTGTTCTCAGGCGGCCACGTGGATCAGGTTCTCGGCGAGCCCGTCCCTGGCGTGGCTCTGGCTCTGCGCGCGGATGGCCCCGCGCTGGTCGTGGCCTGCCTCGCCTCCGTCGCAGCCCTCGTCGCGCTGGTCAATCCCAGGCTTCCCAGGAGTGATCTCTGCGGGCTCATGGTCTGCCTCCTGGGTGCGCTGATCTGCGCCCTGGCCGCCGGCCTGACCGGCCTCTTCGCCGGTTTGGAGGTGGGTAACCTGGGCGCGCTGTTGCTGATGGGCGGCGGCAGCCACAGGATGAGCCGGCGAGCGCTGGCCGCCTTCGCCGTGCAGCATGTCGCCTCACTGGGGGTGCTGGTCGTAGCTGTCGACCTCCAGGTGTCCCGGGGCAGCACGGACCTGGGGGCGCTGGCGGTGGTTCCGCTGGGCGCTGGGCAGCTCCTCCCGTGGCTGCTCGCGGGTTCCGTGAGGGTGCTGGCGCCGGCCGCCGGCGGGGACCCGGTGTACCGGCGCACCCACTTCGTCTGGATGGGGGTGGCTGCCGTACCCAGTGGGCTGGTGGTCCTCCTCAGGCTGGCCCAGGCTACAGATGGGCACCTCATGGCGCCGCTGCCCCTGGTCGTAGGCCTGTGTGCGTCCACCGTCGCGCTGTACGGATCCCTCGTCGCTCTGCGCTGCCATCGTGAGGCGGCGGCCGCAGGCCGCGGCCTCTGTATCGCCACGTCCGGCATGACCGTGGCGGCATTCTCCGTCACCGGCGATGCCGGGCACGAGGCGCTGGCGGCGCTGGCGGTGGCCCTGGTCCTCAGTCTGATCAGCGCTCCCGCCTGGAACTCACGCCACATCACTGAGCGGGGCCGATGGCTTGCCGCCATGGGATTGCTGGCCGCCGGGGGCCTCCCCCTGGGGTTCGGGACAACCGCCGTTCTGCTTGGTCTCGACGCCGTCACCTTCCGCGGGCTTCCCGGCGCGCTTCTGCTCCTGCTGCTGGGACCCTCCGCCGCCCTTGCGGGCGTGGCCGCCGGCCTTGCCGCCCGTCACCGCCTCACGGCCTTGATCCCAAACCCGGATGACGAGCCTCCCCCCCCGGTCAGATGGGAGGGGGGTGTCGGCCTGGCGCTCTCCTGTGCCGGGGCCCTGCTCCCGGGCCTCGCCGTGAGCTGGGTCGTCGGGCCG
Organism: Candidatus Dormibacteria bacterium; assembly: GCA_046263035.1. GTDB lineage: Bacteria > Chloroflexota > Dormibacteria > Aeolococcales > Aeolococcaceae > JBHELP01. The sequence goes on from JBHELP010000051.1 coordinate 26,687, forward strand.
CTCGCGGGCGCCGATGTCGCCGCCACCGATGCTGGGGCTGTGCGGGGACCGGGAGGAGGATGGAGCGGCGGGTACGTGGCTGCGGCCGTCATCCTGGCGCTGGCCATGGTGGGCTCGGCACTGGTCCTCATCGGCGCTCTCCCCCGTGCGGCTAGACACCTGCACAGCCCCGTCGGGGGTCATCCGCGCCCATCGGGTGCAACGTCTCGCCGCCGCACTGCGACCCCCCGGACAGCTGATGGTTCATCACCCGGACACCTGCGCGGCTGGGATGCGCCGCTCGTCTGGCTCGGTGCGGCACGTCGCCACGTGATCATTGTCGACAGGTGGCTGGTGGGGCAGCCGCAACTGCTCTGGGTGCTGGCCGGCATCGCGGTCTCCGCCTTCATGCTGCGATGAGTCAGACGGGCCTCGCCATGCTGGGATTTGCCGCCGGGATGATCTCGATCATCGTCGACGGACGCCACGCGGTGGTGATCGCCGGCATGGCCGTGGCCGTCGGCCTGGTGCCCACCGCCGCCGTCCAAGGCGGCGATCCCGCCGTGATCATGCTGCTGGTGGCCGCCGCCGCCACCGGCGTTCTCAGCTTCATCTCGACATGGCTGGCACGACGGAGCAGCTGGGTCGCCGGCCTTGACCCCCTGGTGCCCGCGGTATCACCAGGTCAGCAGCTCTTCGGGCCCCGAAGCGTCCGGGTGGCTGCGGGCGCTGTGGCCGCGCCGGCAGCATCCTGGGCGAGCTTCAATGTGCCGGTGGGGGATGTCACCATCGTGGCGGGGCTTCTCTTTGCCATCGCCTACATCTGGCTCTGTGGTGCGGCGCGTCTCCTCGTGGCCAGGACGCTGGAGGACCTTGCCGTGGCCACTGTCATGGTATGCCTCTCCAGCGCCGTGGCCTGGGTGCTCCGCGGCGGTCCCAGCGCGCTGGCCGAGGCCTCCTGCCTGGCAGCGCTGGCGCCGCTGGCCGGCCTGACGGCGGGATGGTTGGCCGGTCGCCACCACCGACGCCAGGCCACCGGCGGCGCTGCCACCGAGAGCGCGTGAAACCGACGGTGCTCTGCGCCACGTGGTCGGGGGGGCATGCTCACCGCTTGCATGCGGCTGGGGCGGTCGCCGCTCGGGCCTCGTGACTCCTCTGCTGGTCTGCGCCGTGTGGCTGTGCGCCGGGCTGGCCGGTGCGCCCCTGCTGCGGCGCGTCCGTCACCGCCGCGCATCAGCCTTCATACCGGTGCTTGCGGCTGCCGCCGTTGGGCTCACCTCCGTTCAGCGGCTGTGGCCGGGACCGGCCGGGAGAGGCGGTGGTCTGGTCCTGGGAAGGCCCGGCGCCGGCCTGCTCATCCTGTCGGGACTTGCCCTCGCCGCGGCGGTGGCAATCAGCCCCACCGTGGGCGGGGACGAGATGATACCGGGGGCGGTCGTAGGCGCCGCCATGGCCATCGTCCTCTCCGCCACCTCGCCGCTCATATGGGCGGCCGCCATCGCGCTCGCCGTGGGGGCTCTGGTGGTGCGCTGGCTGGCGGTGGCTCCGGGCCGATCGGCCCTGGCCGCGGGCCGCGTGGCGGGCGTTGGTGCCGCCGCCCTCGTGGGGTCGGCACCATTCCTTGCCACAGCCGCTCCTGATACAGCTCCGCGCTCGCTCCTGGCCGGCACACTGCTCGCGGTGGGGGTCGCCGCCGTCCTTGCAGTGGTTCCCCTGGGCGGATGGGCTGCCGGCTGCCTGGCCACACTGCGAGCCCTCGATTTCGCTCCCTGGGTGATCCTGCTGACCCCCGCCGTGCTCATCAGCACCCCAGCGCTGATGTCGGGTCTGAGTCCCCAGACCCGGGAGACATGTGGCCGCCTGCTGCTGATCGCCGGTCTGGCGGGAGCCGTGTGGGGAGGCGTTGTGGTCCTGGCCGCCGGATCCCGGGGCCGCTACGGCCGCGTGCTGCTGGCCGATCTGGCACTGGGAGTGGCCGCATTGGGAACAGGTCAGGCCGCGGCGGCCTCCGCCATCCTGCTGCTGATCCTGGTTCATCTGTGCGCGGCTCCTCTGCTGCTCCATACCGATCTCCGAGGGGTTGACGTCCCTCGCCGCCTGACCTGGCTGGCGCTGAGCGGAGTACCACTGACTCCTGGCTTCTGGGCACGCTTCCTGGTTCTGGAGGCCTGTGCCGCCGGAGGGGGACCGGCGGTCGTCGCCGCAGCCGCCGCAGCGGCGATGATCCTGGTCGCCTCGGTGGCAGTCGTCCTGAGCGGGGCATCAAGCTCTGGAGCGTTGCCGATTACCCGGGGGGGGCGGTGGGTGGCCTGGGCGGCGGCTTTGGGCTCGCTCGCCTTGGGTTTTGCGCCGCAGGCAGTCTCCCGGCTTGTTTTCGGGACCGCCTGATGGACCCGCTGGGCATCCTGCTCGCCACCGCGGCCCTCGCGATCTACCCGGGAGGGCTCTTCCTCTGCGCCGCCGCCGCCATCGCTGCCTGGGCCGGCCGCCTGCCCCCCGCGGGCGCGCCATGGACGGCACCGGAGGCGCTTGGCTGCACGCTCTCGCTCGTCGCCGTCTCCCTGGTTCCCCTTGCCGCCTCGCCTGCCCAGGTGCTTCCCCCCGGCAGCGGGGCGGCGGGCAATGCCGCCGTGGTGTTGACCCTGATGGCGGCAGCGGTCGCCCTGGTCACCCCGGCGCCGTGGCGGCCGGCTCAAATCATCAGCGGAGTGGGCTGCCTGGTGGCCGCCCTGGCGCTTGCCGCTGCAACGTCCACGCTGGCCCTGCCCACCGTCGTGGCCATCCCCGGCGATGCGGTGGCAGCTGCCCGGATGCTCGCCGGTGGAGCACTGCTCATGGCGGCGCCGCTGCTGGTGCCGCCCGGTGATCGAGGCGTCGCCAGACCAGCTCGCGCGGTGGTGGGCGCATCGCTGACGGTCCTGGCGCTCAGCCTGTTCGTTCCCGCAGCCCTCAGCGGCCGCCCCCCGTGGCTGACAGCTCCCGTCATCCTTGTGTCCGTGGGCCTCCACTTCGGCCTCCAGCACAGGTTGCGAGCGTTGTGGGCAGGGGGCCGGATCGCCGCGGCCGGGCTGTCCATCACCCTGGCGGCGTCGGCCGTTGTGCTCGCGCTACTGTCGGGCGCGTGACCACCGTTCTCCTCGCCTCCTCGAGCCCTCGACGCACAGAGTTGCTCCGGCGCGCGGGTCTCCCGCACACCGTGGTGGCGCCGGCGGAGGACGTGATCCCTCCGAGATCGCTGTCCGCTGACGATGCCGTCGGGCTGATCGCGCGGGCAAAGGCCGAGGACGTGGTTGGCCAGGCCCCGGCGGGCAGCTTTGTGATCGGGGCCGACACCATGGTGGTGGGCCCTGGAGGGCCGCTTGGCAAGCCACACACGGCACAACGTGCCCGCCGGATGCTCGCCGAGCTGCGTGGTCGGCGGCATGTGGTCCTCACCGGCGTGTGTGTGCTCACTCCCGGGGGGATCGAGGCTTCTGGGGTTAGCCGCTCCCAGGTGACCATGAGGAACTTCTCGGATCGGGAGATCGACGCCTACGTGGACGGCGGGGAGCCACTGGACAGGGCCGGCGCCTATGCCGTCCAGGGAGGTGGAGGCGAGCTCATCGAGGTGGTCCAGGGACGGCTGGACACGGTGGTCGGCCTCGACGTGGCCATGACCTTTGACCTGCTCAGCCGTTGCGGTTACGGAGAGCGTCTTGCGAGGCCCGACGACCTGACCATCCCCCTCCGCGGCACCGGGCAGATGGTTCGCTCCGGGGAGAGGCCCGGCACTCCGATCTGAGAACGGTGGCCTGACCCGTGTTCGCCGCATCGCTGACCAAGCGCCGACGCTTGCGTCGCCTGCGACCGGTGGGATGGCGCCGCGTCGCCCGGTTGCCATTGATCCTGATGGTCGCTGTCAACCTCCCCGGGGTGCTGTCCGGCTGCGGCAGCGCCGCCACGACGCAGCTGTCCACCACGGTCGAGGCCGCCACCAAGGGGGCGGTGAAGCCGGGCGACACGCCGACGTACAAGGTGGTGGTGACCAATAACGGTCCCGGCCTGGCCACGGGGGTCAACCTCCATGTCGACCTTCCCGCCGAGTTCCTCTACAAGACGACCATCTCCATCGCGGGGGAGGCTGCTCGGACCCAACCCGTGGACCCTGATGTGCACAGCCCTCGGCCGGAGTGGGGGGTCTGGAGCATCGCCGCCCCGCGGATCAACGAGGACGGCACACGGCATACCTCCGACATGGTTCTCACCTTTGTCGCCGATGTGAATGGCAAGCCCGGCAACTACAACTTGAAGGCCCGGGCCACCGGCGACAACGCCGAGGATGAGGCAGCCGCCCCGCCGCTTGCGGTGGAGCTGTCTTCGGCGCCGGACGTGGCCATGACGGTGAGCGTCAGCCCGGGCAACGTGCATCCGAACCTCGAGGTGACCTACACCGTCGCCATTCAGAACAAGGGGACCGCCGCCTCGAGCGGGGTGGCGGTGTTGGTCACCCTCCCCCCGGTCCTCGGTTACTCGGCCACCACCAACATCTCCGGCAACTTCTCTCGGACGCAGGCGATCGATCCCATCAAGAACACGGGAGTGGCCTTTTTCAGCGGGTTCTCGATACCACCGGCAAGCGACTCCGGACCGGGAACGCTGAACATAATCTTCCGGGCCAGATGCGCGAAGACTGCCGCCTTCGGCAGCTTCCCCGTCAGCGCCCAGGTCACCGACAGCGCGGGCACGGTGCTCTCGGTCCGCGACACCAGCCCCGTCCAGGTCATTCCCTAGTTGAACGGCCCCCCGGGGTCCTGAACTCGTCGCCGTGAGCGTACGTGAGAGCCCCTCACCAGCGGTCGGTCAAAGCGGCAGGCGGGACGTTGCCGCCCGGGCAGTGGCGGGGCCGTCGTGGTCATGTGCTACCCTGACCCGGGATGTTCACGCTCGTTGCACCGTCCAAACTCAGCTCACCAAAAACGGGTGGGCCATCCACGACGTGCACGGTGGGGAAACGCGCTCAGGCGTAGTCATCCTCCAGTCGTAGGGCCCTCTCTCCAGCAGGGCCCTTTTTTTTGTCCAATTACCCAGGAAGAATCATGACCATCACCCACACTCCCGATCGACGGGTCGTCGTCCTACCGGGGGACGGCGTCGGCCCCGAGGTCACCCGCGCCGCCGAGGCGGTGCTCATCCAGGCCGTCCGTTCGGCAGGTGCCGGCCTGGCTGTCGACCATCGCCTGATCGGCGGCGCGGCCACGGACGAGGAGGGAACGGCCCTCTCGGACGCCACCCTCGAGGCCTGCAGATCCGCGGACGCCATCCTGTTAGGGGCCGTCGGTGGGCCGCGCTGGGATGATCGTCGAGACCACACGCGACCCGGTGCCGGTCTGCTCCGGCTGCGCCGCGAGCTGGGAGCCTTCATCAACCTTCGTCCTGTAACCGTGAATCCGGCGCTGGCCGGCCGTTCGTCCCTGCGTCCCGAGATCGTCGGGGGAGTCGATCTCATCTTCGTCCGCGAGCTCACCGGCGGCATCTACTTCGGTGCCAAGAGCCGCACCGGCTCCGGGGCCGAGGAGACGGCCGCCGACACCATGGTGTACAGCCGGGCGGAGATCCAGCGCACCGTCCGCTGGGCCTTCGAGCTGGCCCGAACCAGGCGGCGGCGGCTGACGTCGGTGGACAAGGCCAACGTGCTCACCACCAGCCGGCTCTGGCGGGATGTGGTCGATGAGCTGGCTCCCGCCTACCCTGATGTCGAGCTTGATCACCAGCTGGTGGACAGCTGCGCGATGCGGCTGCTCCGGGCTCCCCGCGACTTCGATGTCGTGGTGACCGAGAACATGTTCGGCGACATCCTCAGCGATGAGGCCTCCATGCTGTGCGGTTCGCTGGGGATGCTTCCATCGGCCAGCCTGGGCGGCGCGACCGGCCTCTACGAGCCCGTCCACGGCAGTGCCCCCGACATTGCCGGCGGCGATGTCGCCAACCCTCTCGGCGCCATTCTCAGCGTTGCCCTCCTGCTCGACCACTCGCTGGCCCTGCCAGAGGCGGCAGCGTCTGTGCGGGAGGCGGTCGACACCGTCATCGCCTCCGGCATCCTTCCCGCGGACCTCGGTGGCACAGCGGGCACCAGCCAGACAGGGGAGGCGGTCCTGGCCGCGCTGGCGTCACCGGCGTCCGCCGACCATACGGCCGGAGACCGCTCCTCGGGTTCCGCCGCAGCTTCCGCGGCGTTGACCGATCACACCGCGGGCGTCCCCTACTCTGGTCCCACGGCAGCCCGCAGCTCGGTTCGGGGAGCCGGGACCACCAGCGCCGGCGTGGGAATCCCGTCATGAGCATCGGAGAGTTCCACATCATCGAGTCCACCCTCCGCGAGGGTGAGCAGTTTGCCCTGGGCCATTTCACCCAGGAGCAGAAGATGCTCATCGCGCAACGCCTCGACGACGTCGGCGTGGAGTACATCGAGCTCACCTCGCCCTCGGCGTCGCCGCAATCGGAATCCGACGTCCGGGCCATCGCCGCCATGCCGCTGCATACCAAGGTGCTCACCCACACGCGTTGCCACATCGACGATGCCACCCTGGCCGCCGCGACGGGCGTCGACGGCATCGACGTCCTCTTCGGTACCTCCGCCCAGATGCGCACCAACTCCCATGGACGCAGCATCGACCAGATCATCGAGCAGGGCACCGAGGTGGTCCGCTTCATTCAGAGCAGGGGTCTGGAGGTCCGCTTCAGCAGCGAGGACTCGTTCCGGTCCGACCCCGACGACCTGGTGAAGATCTATCGCGCCATCGGCAAGCTGAATCCGGACCGGGTCGGCATCGCCGACACCGTGGGCATCGCCACTCCCAACCAGGTCACCGACCTCGTTCGCATGGTCCGCCGGGAGGTCGAGTGCGACATCGAGTTCCATGTTCACAATGACACGGGTTGCGCCGTGGCCAACGCGTACGCCGCCCTGGAGGCGGGGGTTACGCACGTCGACACGACGGTGCTGGGCATCGGCGAGCGCAACGGCATCGTCCCGCTGACGGGCATGATCGCGCGTCTGCTCTCGGTCCAACCGGAGCTGGTGGAGCACTACGCTCTGCACCTGCTTCCCGACATCGATCGCATGGTTGCCGACATGGTGGGCATCGAGGTGCCGTTCAACGCCGCCATCACCAGCGACACCGCCTTCCATCACAAGGCCGGGCTGCACACCAAGGCGGTGCTCAACGATCCCGGTACCTACGAGATCTTCGACCCGGCCCGCTTCGGGCTCACCCGGACGGTGATGGCGGGAAGCCGCCTCACCGGGCGCAACGCGATCAGCGGCCGGGCGGCCGCCCTCGGGGTCGAGCTGGATGATGACAAGCTGCGCACCGTGACCGAGGAGATCAAGCGACGCGCGGACGAGCGACCACTCACCGACCACGAGCTGGACGAGCTGCTGCGCAGCTGGCTCGAGGCATGAACATGATTCGGGGCTTGCCCCGTGCGGAGGTATGCAGAACATGGGGACACTGACCGAGGAGATCTTCTCTCGCAGGCTTGGGCGCACCGTGCACGCCGGCGAGACGGTGGTGGCGCCGGTCGACTACGCGATGTCTCATGACGGGACCAGCCCGCTGGCCATCCAGGCCTTTCGCCAGGTTGGCGAACGAGTCTGGGATCCGGAGCGGGTCATCCTTGTCTTCGACCATATACAGCCGGCCAACACGGTGGCCGCCGCCACCATCCACAAGAGCATCCGCGAGTTCCAGCAGGAGCAGGGAATCACGCATCTCTTCCAGGAGGGCATCTGCCACCAGCTGATGGTGGAGAAGGGCCTGGCCCGGCCGGGATCGATCATCGTCGGTGCCGATTCCCACACCACCACCTACGGCGCCGTGGGGTGCTTCGCCGCCGGCATGGGGTCCACCGACATCGGCGTCGTCTACGCCACTGGACGCACATGGTTCCGCATTCCGGAGACCCTGCGCATCAGTGTGCATGGCGAGCTGCCCTCTGGCGTGTATCCCAAGGATCTCTCACTTCACGTGATTCGCCGCATGGGTTCCGAGGGAGCCAACTACATGGCCGTGGAGTGGGGCGGCGAGGTTGTGGAGGGGCTGAGCATCGACCAGCGCATGACCCTCACCAACATGGCGGTGGACTTCGGGGCCAAGAACGGAGTCATCGAGCCCGACGAGACCACACGGCGGTACCTCGGTGACGCTGAACCTGCCGATCTTCATCCCGTCAACCCCACCTACGCCCAGGTGATCGACATCGATGCCGGGACCATCCAGCCGCAGCTCGCATTCCCTCCGTCCATTGACAACGTACAGGACCTCGATACTGTCGAGGGCGTGCAGCTTGACGAGGTCTTCATCGGCAGCTGCACCAACGGCAGGTTGGAGGATCTGGCCATTGTTGCCGGATACTTCGAGGGCCGCCAGGTGGACCCAAGGACACGGACCCTGGTGGTGCCGGCCTCGCGCGACATCTACCTGGAGGCATTGCGAGCCGGATACATCGAGACCTTCATCAACGCCGGCGCCACGGTGATGAATGCGGGCTGCGGGCCCTGCCTGGGGCGCCAGCACGGCGTCCTCGCCCCGGGGGAGCGGGCGCTGAGCACCAGCAACCGCAATTACCCTGGGCGGATGGGCAGCCCGGAGGCCGAGATCTACCTCTCCAGCCCAGCTGTGGCAGCGGCTTCCGCGCTGGCCGGGGCGATCGCCGACCCTCGGCGGATGGACCCCGGGAGCTCGCCCCCCTCACCCTTCGATGGTGCGGCCACCCCACCGGCGCCGGCGCAGTCCGGCAGGGTGGGGCTGAACTGATGAGCAGCGTCATCAAGGTGGGCGATGCCATCAGCACCGACACGATCATCCCGGGCCGGTACAACATCACCACCGACCTCGAGGCGTTGGGCCGGGCCGCCTTCATCGAGTACCGCCCAGACTACGCCGAGCTGGTCAAGCCCGGTGACGTCCTTGTCGCCGGCCGTAATTTCGGGTGCGGCAGCTCGCGCGAGCACGCTCCGCTGGCCATCAAGGCGAGCGGCATCTCCGTGGTGGTGGCTCGCACCTTCGCCCGCATCTTCTATCGGAACGCCGTCAACATCGGCCTGCCGGTCATTGTCTGCGACCCCGTCTATGACGCGGTCAGCGAGGGGGATCCGATCGAGGTGGATATCGCCACGGGAACCATCAATGCCGGTGGCCGGACGTTCACCGGGGAGCGCCCCTCGGGCGTCGCCCTGCAGATCATCGAGGCCGGCTCGCTGACGCAGCTGCTGCGGACCCAGGGCTGGGCCGCCATCAAGGAGGGATGACCATGCAGAAGGAGTGCCCCGAATGTGCCGCCGTGGTGCTGCTCAAGGATGATGTCGAGAAGGGGGAGATAGTGTCGTGCGCCGAATGCGGCGCCGACCTCGAGGTGGTCGAGGTTGCTCCGGTGCAGCTGGCGCCGGCTCCCCCCGAGGACGAGGATTGGGGTGAATGACGGTGTGGGTGGCTCCACAGCGTGGTGAGCGCGCGCTCGGAGACGGGTAGGACGCATGAGAGTGGGAGTCCTGTGCTCACGGGTGCGGGTCGAGGAGAAGCTGCTCCTGGAGGCCCTCGAGCGGCGAGGCGTCGATGTGTGCCGCGTCGACGACCGTGAGGCGGTGCTGGACATCACGAGCCCATGGCAGGGTTATGACGTGATACTCGAGCGCTGCCTGCAGCACTCGAGAGCGCTGTACGCGCTGGGAATCCTCAACGCGTGGGGGATCCCGACGGTGAACTCCTATGACGTTGCGCTGGTCTGCGGCGACAAGGCGCATACCAGCGTCGCCCTCCATTCGGAGGGAGTGCCCATGCCGCGCACCATGGTGGCCTTCACACCCGAGTCGGCGCTGACCGCAATCGAGACACTCGGCTACCCGGTGGTGTTGAAGCCCACCGTGGGGTCCTGGGGGCGCCTGCTCGCCAAGGTATCCGACCGCGATGCCGCCGAGGCCATCCTCGAACACAAGCAGACGCTGGGCTCCTATCAGCACGGCATCTTCTACGTTCAGGAGCACATCGACAAGCCCGGTCGTGACATTCGGGCCTTCGTCGTGGGTGACGAGACCATCTGTGCCGTCTATCGCGAATCCCGGCACTGGATAACCAACACCGCCCGTGGCGCGACGACCAGCAACTGCCCGGTCACGCCCGAGCTGGAGGGCATCTCCCGCGACGCCGCGCGTGCGGTCGGCGGCGGCGTGCTGGCGGTGGACCTCTTCGAGCAGGACGGTGGCTACCTCGTCAGTGAGGTGAACTACACCATGGAGTTTCGCAACAGCATTGACGTCACCGGCGTGGACATCCCTGCACGGATTGCCGACCACGCGCTGGCGGTGGCCGCCGGCTGATGCGCACCCACAGCGTTCCCGCCATACGCGGTAGATCCTTCACGCCTCCTCGACAACGGGTTCACCGCCGCGGATCGGTCTCGCGGCGGCGGCTCGCGTGAGCCGCGCCGACGGTCTGGAGCTGCTGGAGGGAATGCTGCGTATTCCCAGTGAGAGCGGCGACGAGGATCGCATTGGCGAATGGCTGGTGCAGAGACTGACCGCGCTGGGGTTCGAAAGCAGGCGGGACGCCGCCGGCAACGTGCACGGCGTATGGGGAGAGGGCCCGACCGATGTGGTGCTGCTGGGCCACATGGACACCGTCCCGGGTCACATCGATGTTCGCTACGAAGATGGCCGTCTCTTCGGCCGCGGTTCGGTGGATGCCAAGGGGCCCCTGGCGGCGGCCATCTGCGCGGTGGGGCGCCAGCCGGTGGCGGGTTCGCATCGCTTTACGGTCATCGGAGCGGTGGAGGAGGAAAGGAGCTCGCGAGGGGCCCGTCATCTCACCGCCCGGCCCGGCCCCGATCACCTTGTGGTGCTCGAGCCCAGCGGCTGGGACGGCGTGACGCTTGGCTACAAGGGGAGTCTGCGCGTGGGATATCGGCTGGCCCAGCCGAAGGGCCATGGGGCGGGACGGGAGCCCAGTGCCGGTGACCGGGCCGTCGAGTTCATCCGCCGGGCGCAGGAGCATGCCGCGGCGATCAATGAGGGTGCAAGCCTGTTCGAGCGGCTCGACGTCCGGGTGCTCCACCTGGAGATGGCCGGAGACGGATTGGAGGAGGTGGCCACCGCCGCCCTGGGCTTCCGGCTGCCTCCTGGTAGCGACGCCGACGTCCTCATGGGCCGGCTCGAGCTCTGGCGTGGGGAGGCGGTCCTCGAGTGTCATGGCGTCGAGCCGCCGGTGCGGGCCTCCAAGTCGACCCCGCTGGCCCGCGCCTTCGTCCAGGCCATCAGGGCTCAGGGCGGCCTGCCGAGGTACAAGCTGAAGACGGGGACCAGCGACATGAACATCCTGGCGCCGGCCTGGGGCTGTCCGAGCCTGGCATACGGCCCCGGCGAGTCCGCTCTGGACCACACTCCGGGGGAATCCGTGGATATCGACGAGTGGACACGGGGAGTGGACGTTCTCACCACGGCGCTCAGCTCGCTGTGATCACCGCCGCCGTCGTCGGAGCCTCCGGATACACGGGGGGAGAGCTGTTGCGTCTCCTGCTGGGCCATCCCGAGGTCGAGGTGACCCAGATCACCTCGGAGCGGCTGGGCGGCCGGCAGGCCACCACGGCACACCCCCACCTCCGGGGTCGCACCGATCTCCTCTTCCGCCCTCGCAGCGAGCTGGGCGTCGCCGACATCATCTTCGTCACCCTGCGGCACGGCGAATCCAGTCGCGACCTTGACGCTCTCGCCGCCAGGTCCACGACCATCGTCGACCTCGCCGCCGATTTCCGGCTTCGCGATTCGCGCGATTATCCGCGGTGGTACGGCTGGGAACACCCGGCCCCGCAACGCCTCCACGACTTCGTCTATGGGGTCGCCGAGCTCCACCGCGACGAGCTGCGCGGGACCGACCGAATAGCCACCGGCGGCTGCCTTGCCACCGCAACCATCCTCGGCCTGCACCCGCTTGTCGCGGGGGGCCTGGTCAACCTGGCGATGCCGGTGACTGTGGAGGCCAAGGTGGGCTCCTCCGCGGCGGGCGCTCAGTCCAGCGCGGCCTCTCACCATCCCCACCGCAGCCGCGAGATGCGGTCGTTCGCACCGACGGGCCATCGTCATACCGCGGAGATCCTCCAGGAGCTCAACCTCACCCGCGTCACTCCTGGAGTTGCCTTTTCCGCCACGGCGGTGGAGGCTGTGCGCGGTGTCCTGGTGACCG
>JBHELP010000052.1:0-3476 GCA_046263035.1 Candidatus Dormibacteria bacterium
GTGGGGACAGCATCGCTCTGTACAGCCGTGATCTGAAGGATGTCACAGGGCAGTTTCCCGAGGTCGTGGCCGCCGCCGAGCAGCTGCCCTCCGACGTCATCCTCGACGGCGAGATCCTTGCCTTCCGTGACGGAGGGGTGCTCCCGTTCTCAGCCCTGCAGCGCCGGCTCGGCCGGGTGTCTCCATCACCGGCGATCCTTGCCGAGGTGCCGGTGATCCACGTCGCCTGGGACCTGTTGGTCTCCGGTGGCCTGAGCCGCCTCGATGCCCCCCTGCGCGAGCGGCGGCGCCTGCTCGAGGCCCTCGGCCTGGGGGGCTCATTGGCGATTGCTCATCGGGAGAGCGCCCAGGGCGCAGCGGAGATCGATCGTCGCTTCGAGGGTGCCCGGGCCCGGCTCAACGAGGGACTCATGGTCAAGGACCCCGACTCTCCGTACACGCCCGGCCGCCGGGGGATGTACTGGCTGAAGATCAAGCGGCCCCTGGACACCCTGGACGTGGTGGTCACCGCCGCCGAGTGGGGGCATGGACGGCGCCGCGAGGTGCTCAGCGACGTGACCTTCGCGGTGCGCGTGGACGGCAGCGACGAGTTGGTACCCATCGGCAAGGCATACACGGGTCTGACCGATGCGGAGATTCAGGAGATGACCTCGCTGCTGATCGAGACAACCGTGGCCGAGCGGGGTGGCATTCTGACGGTCCGGCCCCTCATCGTCCTGGAGGTGGCGTTTGACGCTGTGCAGCGGTCGTCACGGCACAGCTCCGGCTACGCCCTGCGATTCCCCCGCATCGTCCGCTGGCGCCGGGACAAGGGTCCTGGTGACAGCGATGTGCTGAGCCGGGTGGGATCGCTCGCCAACGCCCGCTCGCGGTCCCGCCAACAGCGCGTGGACCGTGCCGGCGCCGGCTGATATCTACTCGGGCACCAGGATGGCGGCAAAGGCGTCGGGGTTGTCACGGACCGGGTCGCCCACCTGGACAAAGGTGTCGAACCGGGAGCGGAGCGCGGCGTACTGGTCGGCGAGGCGGGGCTCGCCGTAGGCCTCCAGCGGGTCCCAGGGATGCAGGTAGTGAACATCGCGGATACCACCCTGCAGCATCTCCTTGAGACAGCCGAAACAGGGCTGCACCGTGGTCGTCATCAGGGCTCCCAGCGTCTGCTGGCCGAAACGGGCCGCCGTCAGAAGGGCGTTCTGCTCGGCATGCACGCAGATGCACACGTCGTACGCTCCACCCCTGGGCGCCCCCGCCGCTCCCCTGCCGGCACATCGCAGGCAGCCCCCCTCCGAGCAATTGGGCATGCCGAATGGAGTGCCATTGTAGCCGGTGCTGACGACCCGGCCCTCACGGGTGATCACCGCGCCGACCCGCCGGCCCACGCAGTCGGCGCGGGTCCTGACTGCGGCTGCGATGAGCAGAAAGTACAGGTCCTTGCTCGGCCGGCCTGGCAGCTCCGCCCCGTGCGTCATGAGGCCGCACGGTATACACACAGGCACTCGCCTTGGAGCCACGGCGTGCCGGCGGCGCTAGAGTTGGCACCGGGGCGAGTAGCTCAGCCGGTTAGAGCAGGGGGCTCATAACCCCACGGTCGCGGGTTCGAATCCTGCCTCGCCCACGCCGGTCAGCTGGTCCGCAGGGCTTGCCCCGGTCACGCTCACGGCGCTCGAGACGTGTCGACATTGCCATCGTTGGCGACGGTGGTGTGGCTGCTGTGACCCTCCGAGGAGATGGTCAGGTCCAATGACACATTCCCCGTGGTCATGGCCTCGGCCGCCACATGCACCGGCCCGGCGGCGGGATGCAGCTCCCGGGTGAAGGAATCGCACCTGTTCAGGTCCAGAGTCGTGCCGCCAGGCAATGGCGCTCCGTCTCGATCGAGGGAGAGCCTGAGGTGGACGGAGAGACGGCCAGTGGCGCACCCGCTGCCCGACACGCGTCCCAGGACGGATACCGGGGTCCGGCCGTCACTGACCAGATCCAGCTCCGCTGTGCTCTCGCCGTTGGCCTGTGGCCGGGGGGCATCCGCCTGGTCGGCAGGAGCAGTTCCAGGTATGGCCACGGAGGCGCCGGGCCGAAAACCAGCAGTGGGGGCGCGTGAGGCCGCCGGCGGGAGGCTCGAGCATCCGGCTATGAGTACCACCGCCAAGGCAGCAGATACCCAAGACAGCAGGCGATTCATCGCCGCGCGCAGGCGCCTACTCGTGCGTGCACCACGCGCGGCCGGCCCCGGATGGCTCAGCCCTCGGCGGTCTCGGTCTTCTTGCGGCCACGTCCCCCTGAACCGTCTGCGTCATCCCTCGCCGAAGCCGCCGGTGGTGGCGGCGGTGTGCTGGGCACCGCGCTCGGGGGGCCGGCGGGGCTCGAGGCGCCCGATGCGCCGCTGCTTGATCCACCGGCCTCGGATCCGCCAGGCGACTCGTCGCCCGCCGATGTACCGCCATCCGAACGCGGCTGGGTGGACCCTGCGATCTGGGCCTCGCGTCCGGACTGCGAGCCGGCATCGGCCGACGGGGGACCGGTTGGGCTCAGAGGTGCGGTCGCCCCGGTAACAGGGAGGGTGATGGCGTCGGGGTCCTCGGAGGGCGGTGCACCGAAGATGCGGTCGGCAAGCTTCGACTTGAGGGGCGACTTGACGAGGGCAACCACCACTCCTACCGCCGATCCCAGGATGAGCACCTTGCGCATGATCCGGCGGCGCCTCCGGGGGCGAACGGACGCTGCGAACTCCTCGGCGCGATCGGCGAGCCGCTCTCGGGCGGCCGTGGAGACGTCCGCCTTTGCCAGCCTGTCGGCGGTCTCGGCAAGAACCTCGGCCGCCTTCTCGGCCGCCTCGCTCAGGGTTCCGGCAGCACTCTGGGCCGCACTCTTGATGACCGGCGAGGCCGTCTTGCGAGCTCCCCGGGCGGCACCCGCGGCCTTGCCGGCGGCCTGGCCGGCGACATCGACCGCCTTGCCCGCGATGTCCCCTACGGTCTCCGCCGCCCGACTGGTCGCATCGGATATGTCGTTGCGTTCGATCACTGCCGCCTTCTTGCCCCGACCAAACATACGTCACGCCTCCAGATCAAGGCCCCCGCCTACGAGGGAGATTCTACGAGGTGGGACTGATCCAGCGAGCCACCGCTGGCGGCCGGTGAACTCTCACGCCGCTTTCGAGAATCGCGGAAGTCCCGAGAGGGCGAGCCCGGTGCTCAGGGGCGCGTCCAGAAACCAGCGAATTCGAGCCGCCGCAACTGTGCCGACCACCGCCGCCAGCTCGATCTCCGATGCGGCATAGACGCTCCCCAGCGTTGGGAAGGCTCTGCTCAATCTCAGCACGCCCTGTCCGTCCATACCGGCCACATGGGCGAGGTGCTCCAGCCGGCTGCGTGCCAGGTCTCCGGCCTCACTGTCCCCAAGGGGCAACTCCAACTCGATGGGAATACCTCTCATGCACCTCATGGCACCGAACATATGTGCGTGCTGTCAACCGCGCC
>JBHELP010000053.1:0-20116 GCA_046263035.1 Candidatus Dormibacteria bacterium
GCCTGATCGACGGTGATCTCACCGTGGCAGTGGAAAAGGCCTGCACAGAGGTGGTCGAGGGCGCTCTCGACGAGTGGTTCGTGGTCGACATCTTCCAGTCGGGCAGCGGGACGTCGACCAATATGAACGCCAACGAGGTGATCGCCAGTCGAGCGAATCAGCATCTCGGCGGCCGCCCGGGGGACCGGGCACCGGTTCATCCCAATGATCACGTCAACCTCGGCCAATCCAGCAACGATGTCATCCCCACGGCCCTTCACCTTGCCACCGGCCTCGCCATCCATGAGCAGCTGCTTCCCGCGCTGACGGCCCTCGAGGGCTCGCTCCGGCGCCGGTCGCAGGCATTGTGGCCTGTTATCAAGTCGGGGCGGACGCACCTCCAGGACGCCACGCCCATCCGTCTCGGCCAGGAGTTGCTGGGTCACGCCGGTCAGATGGAGCTGGCCGGCAGGCGGTGCCGGCAGGCGGCGACCGAGCTGCAGGAGCTGGCGCTGGGCGGGACCGCGGTGGGGACCGGCATGGCGACGCACCCGGAGTTCGCGGAGCGGGTCGTGGGGCGGCTCAGGGCCGTCACCGGGATTCCCCTCCGGGAGACGGACAACCATTTCCGGGCTCAGTCCAACCTCGACATCGCTGTGTCCGCCAGCGGTGCGCTGCGGGCCACGGCACTCAGCCTCCACAAGGTTGCCGGTGACGTCCGATGGCTGGCGTCGGGCCCGCGCACCGGACTTGCGGAGATCTCCGTGCCGGCCGTGCAGCCGGGTTCCTCCATCATGCCGGGGAAGGTCAATCCCGTCATCGCCGAGTCCGCCTCCATGGTGGCCGCCCAGGTCGTCGGCAATGATGCGTCCATCGCCTTCGCCGGTGCGGCCGGCTCTCGGCTGCAGCTGAACACCATGATGCCGGTGATCGCCCTGAACCTCCTCCAGTCCGTTGAGTTGCTCGCCACGGCCTCGGTCAATCTCGCCGAGCGATGCATAGACGGGATCGAGGCAACCCCGAGGGGACCGGCGCTGCTGGAGCGCAACCTGTCGCTCTGCACCGCACTCATGCCGCGGATAGGCTATGACGCGGCGGCGGCGATCGCGGATGAGGCACACCGGACCGGACGAACCGTTCGAGAGGTGGCCGGGGGCCGTCTGGATCTCTCCGACGCGGAGCTGGATGTGCTTCTGGACCCCTCAGGGATGGTTCAGCCGGGCCGCTGAGCGCCCGCGACCGGGCCGGCTCCCGGACGGGGGCGCCGGCAGGGTCCGCACTCGCCCTGGATGGTGAGCTCGACGCTGCCAATGTGAAAGCCCCGGCGCCGTGCCAGCCGGGAGCTGATGTCGACCAGCAGATCGGCGGGTACGTTCTCGATGGAGCCGCAGCGTACACACACCAGGTGGTGGTGCCGCTCGGGCCGGTCGACGATCTCGAAATGAGCGCTGTCCCCGAAGCGAGTCTCCTGCACGATGCCCGCCGAGCAGAGCTGGTCGAGCGCACGGTAGGCGGTGGAACGGTTGAAGGAGGGCTGACGGGCAGCGGCAGCTCGCCACACCTCGTCCGCCGTCAGGTGACCGGTCCTCACCCCCGAGAGCACATCGAGCACCAGCTGCCTCTGCGGCGTGGCTCGGAGGCCCGCCCGACGAAGGAGGGTGTGCGGCTCAAGCCTGGGGCGGGCCATGGCTGAGATCATGGCACCCGGCAGGGGCTCGTGCCGCCGGCGTGCGTGGCTTGATGCCATGAAGCCACCATCGCCTTGCCTGCGGGGCCACGGCCGTTCCATCCCTGTCGGGAAGCGCCTCGCCGTCATGACATGCACCTGCGACCCGTTTGCTGCTGCGACCGGCGGCGATGAAGATGTACCCTGCGTGGGTGAGCATGTGGACCAACCTTGGGCGCGCCCTCACCGGCAGCGAATGGCGGCGTCTCGGGTACTTCTTTGGCGTCGTCGCTGTTCTTCACATCGCCGGCTGGGGGACTCTGCTCCTGCTGGTGTCGCCTCGATACCCAGCCGCCCTGGGGCTGGGCGTGGGGGTGACGGCGTACCTCCTCGGGCTCCGGCATGCCTTTGACGCGGATCACATCTCGGCAATAGACAACACCACCCGCAAGCTGCTCGCCGACGGCAGGAAGCCGCTCGGCACCGGGTTCTTCTTCTCGCTGGGCCACTCCACGGTGGTGCTCGTCCTCTGCCTGGGGCTGGCCCTGGCGGCAAACGCGGTGGCTGCGCAGGTGGCCGAGGGAACCACCCTGAAGCACCTGGGAGGCTACATAGGCACCGGCGTGTCCGCCCTCTTCCTGTACCTGATCGCCGCCCTCAACGTGGTCATTCTCGTCGGCATTCTCCGGGTCTTCCGGGAGATGCGAGGGGGTGAGCATGACGAGGAGACCCTGGAGCGACAGCTGCAGCAGCGCGGGTTCATGAACCGCTTCCTCGGCCCCCTGGCTCGGTCCATCAGGTCGAGCTGGCAGATGTATCCGCTGGGAATCCTCTTTGGCCTCGGCTTCGACACGGCGACAGAGGTCGGATTGCTGGCACTTGCCGCCGGAGCGGCATCCACAGGCCTGCCCTTCTACGCCATCGTCTGTCTGCCCATCATCTTCGCCGCAGGCATGTCGCTGATGGACACAGCGGATGGCGCCTTCATGGCCAAGGCGTATACATGGGCCTTCTCCAAGCCGGTGCGCAAGGTCTACTACAACATCACCGTGACCGGGCTGTCGGTTGCCGTCGCCTTCATCGTGGGAACGTGTGAGCTGCTCTCCATCGTGGGCGAGTGGTTCGGCTTCAGCGGGTTCATCTGGCACGTCGACCTCAATCTCGTCGGCTATGTCATCGTCGCCGTGTTCGTGCTGACCTGGGTGGTGGCCTGGGCGATCTGGCACTTCGGCCGAGTTGAGGAACGCTGGAGGCTTCCGGGAGGACGGGAGCCCGCCGCCCAAAAGGGTGTCTAGAGCCGGCCATGGCTGTAGCTAAACGACCCTCGAACCTCCCGTGGTGTCCTCGCCGCCGCGGCTCTGATCGCCGGTCAGCCCCAGCAGCCTGAGCACCTCGGCGACCCCGGCCCGCTCCGGCCCGGAGCAGCGCACATCGGCGACGGCGAGAAGCTCCGCAGGCGATCCGTCCACGGCCACGGCGAACCCGGCCATCGCCAGCAGGTCGGTGTCATTGGGGGCGTCACCGACCGCCACCACCTCGGCGGCATCGATGCCAAGCAGCTCGCAGAGCCGGGCAACGGCGCGAGCCTTGCCGGCAGTGGGGCTGGTTATCTCGACGAATGGAGGAAGGGAGCGCACCACTCGCGCGCTGCTGGAGAGCTCCGCCCGCAACATGGCCTCACAGCGGCTGGCCTCAGCCGCGTCCTCGATGACGCACAGGGCCTTCACGGTGCCGTCGCGCAGCAGCGGCTCCAGATCGTCCACGAAGTTGATGCCGGTCTGGGCGATTCGGGCATAGAGACGGGCCTCGGGGCGGTCTCGCTCACATATCAGCCGGTCCGCCCGGTAGGCCTGAAAATGCCAGCCATTGTCCCGGGACAGGCGCAGGGCGGCCAGGGCAGGCCCGGCGGCAAGGCCGTCCGCGAGGAGGATCCGGCCTGGGCGGGCTTCCTCCTCGGCGCCCGGCAGCTCACGGACCATGGCGCCCTGGTAACAGACCACCGGTGCCGTGAGCCCGAGCGCCCGGGCCCACGGCGTGGTTGAGGTGTACATCCGCCCCGTGGCGATGACCACGGGCAACTGCTGGGCGGCCTCGCGCACCGCCGCCCGGGTACGCGGATGCAGGGTCTGCCCGGCGTCCAGGCAGGTTCCATCGAGGTCCAGGGCCACCAGCCGGGGGGTTACCCGGGGGCGGGGCGCTCCCTGTTCCTGCACCAGCGGAGGCGCCTCCATCACCCGGAGGTGGTCGGGATGAGGGGGGGAGGGGGCACGGACCACGCCGCCGGGTTGACGCAGCTTCGGGGCGGACGGCCGGCCAGCGCGTCAATGGTGTTACCGGCGCACAGCTCCGCCATCGCCGAGCGGGTACGCGGGGTTGCCGACCCGACATGTGGCGCGAGGACGGCATTCCGGCATTCGGCAAGGCCGGGGGCGAGCCGCGGCTCGTTCTCGTAAACGTCCAGCCCGGCTCCGGCGATCCAACCCTCCCGAAGGGCCCGCACCAGGACGGGTTCGTCAACCACCGCCCCGCGTGACGTGTTGACCAGGATCGAGGTGGGTTTCATGCGACGAAGGGCCGGCTCATCGAGGAGATGGCGAGTGGCGCTGGTGAGAGGAACATGCAGCGAGAGGACGTCCGCCTCCTCGAGCAGGCTCTCCAGAGGGACGGCGCTGACGCGGTCCCGCAGGTCCTCTGCGACCACCACGCCCTCCCGCTGCGCGTAGACCACGCGCATGGAGAAGCCCAGCGCCCGCCGGGCGACGGCCTGACCGATACGGCCGAATCCGATGATCCCCAGCAGGCCATGGCTGAGGTCCACGCCCAACAGGTGATCGGGCGCCCATCCTGCGAACGCGCCCCTCCGCATCTCCGCGTCACCCTCACAGAGCCGGCGACCGGCAGCCAGCATCAGCCCCATCGCGCAATCGGCCGTCGCGTCGGTGAGGGCCCCGGCGGTGTTTCCCACTATGACGTTCCGCCGGCCGGCGGCCTCGAGGTCGATGTTGTCGAAGCCGGCGGCGTAGACGCAGACGGCGCGGAGCCGTGGAGCCGCCGCCGAGAGCACGCGCTCGTCAATTCGATCCGCCATCTGCGGGCAGAGAACATCCACCGGATGTGCCGAGAGCTCCAGGATCAGCTCCTCGGTGGTCGGAACGTGGCCTAAGTTGCGGAGACCCGCGACGGGCTCCACGAGCTGTCCGAATGGCCTGGGCAGGGGCAATGTGCCAAGCACGGAGGGGTCCACCCGGGAATCCTATAGGCATGGTTTCCCCAGATGTGGGTTACACTGGATGGGAATTGCGCTCATCGTCACGTATGCGGTCACGACGACCGCCTGTTTTGATGGCCCGTCCCTCGGTCGAGGAGGAGGCCTCCGAAGCACCTCTCCAGGTTCGATTCGACGAGCTGGGCCTCAGCGCGGCCACGCTCACGACGGTCGCCGAGATGGGTTTCACCATGGCCACGCCCATCCAATCCGTGGCCATCCCGCCTGCGTTGGCCGGTAGGGATATCACGGGGCAGGCTCACACGGGCAGCGGCAAGACGGCCGCATTTGGAATCCCCATGGTCGAGCGTCTCGACGCCGCGGGCGCCACACCTCAGGCGCTGGTGCTGTGCCCCACCCGCGAGCTCGCCCTGCAGGTTCACGATGAGATCAGCCTCCTGGCCCGGGGACACGGACTCCGGTCCCTGGCGGTGTATGGCGGTGATTCGATGGCGCGCCAGCTGGACGAGATCCGTCGCGGGGCCCACATCATCGTGGCCACCCCCGGCAGGTTGGCCGATCATCTGCAGAGGAGGTCGTTGTCCCTGACCGGAATCCGCATGGTCGTCCTCGATGAAGCCGACCGCATGCTCGACATGGGCTTTGCGCCCGATGTGGAGAGAATCGTCCGGCAGTGCCCACCGGCCCGCCAGACCTTCCTCTTCAGTGCGACCATGCCGGAATGGGTCAAGCGGATAGCCGCCCGGCACATGCAGGATCCCATCAACCTGGCCATCAGCGTCCGTCCGGAGGTCGCCGCGGGAGTCCGCCAGCTCTACGTCCAGACCCCCTGGGCGGAGAAGCTGGAGGCACTGACAAGGGTCTTGGACCAGCCCGACGTGACCATGGCCCTCATCTTCGTGGAGACGAAGCGCACGGCCGACATGCTCCACGCCCAGCTTTCCCGCCGGGGATACGACATCGGGGTGCTGCACGGCGACCTCACACAGAAGGAGCGGGATCGCTCGATGGGCGCCTTCTCCGCCATCAACGTGAAGTACCTTATCGCCACCAACGTGGCCTCGCGTGGACTGGATATCGATGACATCTCGCACGTCATCAACTACGACGTCCCGCTGACCCCTGACGAGTACCTGCACAGGGTGGGCCGGACGGCACGGGCCGGTCGCACGGGAGTGGCGATTACCCTGATCACTCCGAGCGAGATCCTCAAGCTTCGTGACGTGGAGCGTCATGCCAGCACGAGGATAGAGGCGGCACCGCTCAGCAACTTTCCGCCGCGAGAGGATCCCAGCGCCGTGGCCGCCACCGCCTAGCCCGCGTTGCCGGGTCGATGATCCCCCGCTGAGCTTGCACGGAGGGGGCTGATGACTGCTCAGCCGGCGAAGGGGCGTCTGCCCACGCTTCATGATACCGGACATGGGCCGGCCGTCCTGCTGCTCCACGCCGCGCCTCTGGACGCCTCGCAGTGGGACCACCAGGTCGCAGCTCTGAGCGATCGATATCGATGTCTCCGACCCGACTTCTGGGGCTGCGGGCGGTCGCCCCCGCCGCCCCCCGATTCGGGCCTGGAGCGGTACGCGGCATCGGTCCTGCAACTCCTCGAGGGATGCGGGGTGCGCAGCTTCGCCATGGTCGGCCTTTCCTTGGGCGGCTACGTCGCCATGGCCCTGCTCCGTCTTGCCCCCGAGCGCATCCGAACCGTGGTCCTCGCCGATACCCGAGCCACCGCCGACACGGACAGTACCGCCACCGAAAGGTCCGCAGATGCCGCCCGAGCCCGGGCCGAGGGCGTGGAATTCCTGGTGGAGCCAAGCGTGGCACGACTGCTCGCCCCCATGAGCCGGCAGGACCTTCACATCACCGAACCGCTGAAGGGTCGCGTACGTGGCTACAGCGGGGAGGGCATGGCCGCTCAGATGGATGCCATCAGGGACCGTCCGGACAGCACCGGTCTCCTTGCTTCCATCGGCATCCCAACCCTGGTCGTGGGCGGCGACCAGGATGCCCTGACCCCACCGGCATCGATGCTCGCCCTCGCCGCCTCGATTCCCGGTGCAGAGCATGCCGTCATCGACGATTCGGGCCACCTCAGCAACCTTGAGAACCCCACCCAGTTCACGGCTCGCGTGGCCGAGTTCCTCGCCCGTCACCACGGTCCGACGGCAGTGGAATGAGCCAGGCTGAAGTGCTCCTAGGCTGCGTGCTCTTGACTGGCCACAGCCGACTCGGACCGAACGGGCACCGAGCAGAACCCCACATAGTCGATCGGCTCGGTGATGATCGGCTCGTCTCCACACACGGGGCAGCCCGGATCCCGGGGAACCTTGAACTCCCGGAACCGCATGTCCAGGGCATCGATCCGAAGCAGGCGACCCGCAAGGGGCTCCCCCCTTCCGATGATGAGCTTGATCACCTCCGTGGCTTGGAGCACCCCGACGATACCGGGCAGAACCCCGAGGACCCCCGCCTCGGCGCATGACGGCGCCTCCTCGGGCGGTGGAGGCGACGGGTATCGGCAGCGATAGCACGGCGACTCGAAGGGTATGACGGTGTTGACCTGGCCCTCGAAGCTGAGGATGCCACCGTCGACCAGGGGGGTCCTGGTGAAGATGGCCACGTCGTTGGCCAGATACCTGGTGGGGAAGTTGTCGCAGCCGTTGACAACCACGTCGTACTGCTCGAAGAGCGCCTGGGCATTGGTCGAGTCGAGCATGTCGTTGTGCTCCACGACCGTGACATCCGAGTTCAGCGCGTTGATGAAACGCCTCGCGGATTCCGTCTTGCGCATGCCCACGGTGGCCTCGGAGTGGATGACCTGACGTTGCAGGTTGCTGAGGTCCACGGTGTCGTGGTCGACGATTCCCAGCGTGCCCACCCCGGCTGCCGCCAGGTACAGCGCGGCGGGGCTGCCCAGGCCGCCCGCACCGATGAGAAGGACGCGTGCCTCGAGCAGCTTTCGCTGGCCCTCCTCGCCCACCTCGTCCACCGTGAGGTGACGCGAGTAGCGCTGGCGCTGCACGTCAGTGAGCACGGTGGGCACGACGAAGTCGAGACCCTTCTGCTTCCATGCCTGGAAGCCGCCGGCAAGCGACCGCACATCCCGATAGCCCATCTGCCGGAGCGTCTGGGCGGCGAGGAGCGAGCGGGTTCCTCCCGCACAGTAGAGTGTGATCGGCGTGTCCCGGCGCGGCACACGGTTCTCGATCTGAAGCTCCAGGAATCCACGGCTGAGATGGTGGGCACCGGGGATGTGGCCCTGTTGAAATTCTCCGGTTTCACGGACGTCTATGAGAGTGCGCCGCCCCGGCTCGTCGCGCACATCCTCGGGGGTCACCTCGGGTATGGACTGCCTCGCGGCATCGAGCTGGTCGGGCAGACTGTTGAGCATGGTCTGCATTCTACCCACATTGCACGCTATTTATCGAAAGTAGATCGGAATTGTCAACAATAGGGCTGGAGGCGCTGTTGAGGGCCGTGGGGATCGCTCCCCCCACCGGCCTCGGCAACGGCCCGAACGTCCATCGGGTCGTGTACGACTCGAGGTCGGCGGGCCCCGGATCACTCTTTGTGGCGGTGCCGGGTGGGCATGCCGACGGCCATGACTTCGCCGCCGAGGCCGTTCGCCGGGGCGCCGTCGCGGTGATCGCCGAGCGCCGCCCGCGCGGTCTGCCCAGCCGCCTTCCCGTGGTGGTCGTGCCGAACAGTCGCCGGACCCTGTCCGCGCTGGCCGCCGCCCTGGCGGGGTACCCGTCCCGGGAGCTCACCGTGGTGGGCATTACCGGAACCGACGGCAAGACGACCACGGCCACACTTCTCTGGGCGGCCTGGCGTGCTGCCGGGATCAGGGCGGGAAGCCTCACCACAATTGACTTCCGCAGCGGTGACGCTGTAACTCCCAACCTCACCCGTCAAACCACGCTGGAGGCCGTCGAGGTCCACGAGCAACTCCGCTCTATGCGGGATGCCGGCTGCACCAGCGTGGCGCTGGAGACCTCCTCCCACTCGCTGGAGCTTCATAGGGTGGCCGATGTCGACTACAGGGCCGCCGTCTACACGCGCATCACCTCGGAGCACCTGGAGCTCCACGGCACTCGCGATCGCTACCTGGCGGCCAAGCGGCGGCTGCTCGAGAGGGTGAGCACGCGCGGTGACGGGATCGCGGTGCTCGACAGAGACGACGAGTACGCCTTCCCCTCCCTGAGCCGCGTCCCCGTCGACCGGCGCCTCACCTACAGCGCTGGCGGGCGGTACGGCGCAGATCTGGTCGCCCAGGAATTGTCCGGCGGCCCGGAGGGAATTCGCTTCGTGGCCGCCACGCCATGGGGCAGGGCTCACATCGCCCTCCGTCTGGCCGGACGTTTCAACGCCGCCAACGCCCTGGCGGCGCTCGGCGCCGCCTGCGCCACGGGTACCGCACTGGAGACCGCCGTGGCCGGGCTTGAATCCCTGGAGCGCGTTGGCGGACGCATGGAGCTTGTGGATCTTGGTCAACCCTTCACAGTGATCATCGACTACGCCCACTCGGCGGAGGCGCTGCAGGCCGTCCTCACCGAGCTCCGCGGCACCACGGTGGGAAGGCTCTGGGCCGTCTTCGGATCGGCCGGCGAGCGCGACCGCGGCAAGCGAGCCATCATGGGGGCCCTGGCCGCCCGGCTCAGCGACCTGATCGTGCTCACCGACGAAGATCCCCGGGAAGAGTCGCGCGATGCCATCCTCGAGGAGATCGCCGGCGGTGCCGGAGGCCGTCGGCGGGGAGAGACGCTGTTCCTGATACCGGATCGGGAGGCGGCAATCGGCTTCGCCATCGCGATGGCGGAGCGCGGCGACGCCGTGCTCCTCGCCGGCAAGGGTCATGAGACGTCAATGATCTTCGGCAGGGAAAGGCGTGCCTGGGAGGAACGCGCGGTGGCCGAGAGAGCCCTCCGCGAGCGCAGGCGCTCAGCGCCGCCGGAGTTGACGTGGTAACGGCGGCGTCCAAGAAGCGGTTGCTGGAGGCCATGACCGACCTCTCATATCGGCCTGGCCCGCTCATCTGACCAGGCGGTGGCGCCTCGGAACTCCCGGGCGGCGGGGGTAGGCCACCGGGGTGGGTGAGATCTTGGTGGTTGTCAGGATCCCGGGGGCCACCGCCTGGGGGGGAGCACCACCACAGGCGCGCGCCGTCTCCGCGCCCTGCGCAGCATCGCCGGAGACCAGGGCGACGACCGTGCCGCCCAGCCGCACCAGGGGCAGCGTCAGCTCCCAGAGCACCGCCGGCGGCGCCGCCGCTCGAGACACGGCGCTGTCGAAGTATTCGCGGCTGTCCGGAGCATGCCCGGCGGTCTCGGCCCGGACCGACATCACCCGGATATTGTCGAGGCCGAGGAGGCCGGCAACGTGTACCAGGAAGCCCGCCTTGCGCCTGTCCGCCTCCAGAAGGGTGACCGTCAGGTCCGGCCTGACCACCGCCAGCGGCACTCCGGGGAGGCCCATCCCCGAGCCCACATCGACGATGCAGGCGCCCTGGTGAAATGGGACCGCATCCAGGAGCCCCAGCGATTCGCGCACGTGGCGCCGCCATGCCTGCGACCGTGGCACGCTGGTTAGGGTGATGCTCCGGTTCCACCGATAGGCCTCGTCCAAGTACGCCTCGAGGACACCTCGGCTGGGAACGGCGGTCATCTCGCGATCAGGCGCACCTCATAGAGGCGCGCAGACAGCTTACCGGTGACGTAGAGCCGGTTGGAGCGGGGATCGTGAGCAATACCATTGAGAACCGCATTGGGATCGCGCGGCGTGGCTAGCAGGCCGCTCATGTCGATCCGCCCGGTCACCGACCCCGAACGAGGGTTGATGCGCACGATCTCGTTGCTGGGAAAGACGTTGGCATAGACCTCACCGTCGACCAGCTCGAGCTCGTTGAGGCCCGATACCGGGCGGGCCCCATCCCTCACCCGGATCGAATGGCGGACGGCGAAGGAGGCCGGGTCAAGGAACCGCAGCTCGTCAGAGCCGTTGCTCATGATCAGGGAGTCCGCGTCGTGGGTGAGCCCCCACCCCTCCCCCGCATAGCTGAACTCCGCGGTGCGCTGAAGGGTGTGCCGGTCGTACACGAAGCCCTTCTGCGACTTCCACGTCAGCTGTATGAGCCTGTCACCCATGACGGTGAGCCCCTCCCCGAAATACTCCGGTGCAAGATCGAACCGCCGCAGGACGGCTCCACTCCGGAGATCGATCTCGCGCAGGCTCGAGGTCCCGTTGAACGAGCCGGTGCTCTCGTACGCCTGATCGCCGTCAAGGACGAGCCCTTCTGTGAAGGCACCAGGGTCGTGCGGGAAGGAGGCCAGGACCTCATACCTGTAGGCTCTGGGTGACGGCGGTGCGGCGGCCGGTGCGCTCGAACCCTGGCCACATGCGATCGTAGCGCCCAGAACAAGGGTCCCCAAAAACGTCGCCGGACGGCCATGCTGCCTCGCCATCCTCCGAGGATAGCTGTCCCGCAGCCGCGTAACGGACATGTGACGAACGGGTATCGCGAGTCGTGATCGTGTCAGAGTCCCTCGAACATGTCGCCCCCCACTCCTGGACGGTGGCGCCACGTCCTGCTGCTCGTCCTGCTCGCCGCCGCTGCCGGCGAGGGCGCACCCACGGCCGTGGCTGCGGATCGGCCCCTGGGTCCTGATCCCGCCCCCCGAGTTCAGAGCGGTCGTGCCGCGGTGCGCGACGCCAGCTCTCAGGTGACTGCGCAGGACACTGCCCTGGCGGCAGCTCAGGATGACCTGGCCACGGCCCGCGATCGCCTGGGAAGCATCCACCGTCAGGCGGCGGAGCTCGACGGCAGGGTGGCGACGGGCACGGCCGAGGTCGCCCGGCTGAGCGCCGAGACGGCGTACGACCGACGGCGCCTGCACAGCTTTGTCCGGGGCGCCTTCGAAGGCGGTCAGAACTCGGCCCTTCTCTACATCATGGCGGCCGGTTCCTTTCCGGAGGCGGTGCGACGCAAGCTGGAGGTGGACAGCGTGGGTGAAGCGGGGACGATGCTCGTGCGGCGGATAGCCTCTCAGGAGGCCGCCGCCCGAGAGGCGCTGGCCGACACTCGGCGGGCCCGTGATCGGCTGGCGGTCGCCCGTGAGCAGGCGGCAACGGCGGAGGAACTGGTCGCCACCGATGTGGACCGGGTGCAGATGGCCCAGCAGGCCGCCCAGAAGGAACTGGCACGATCCAACGCCGAGCTTGCCGGAGCCATTCAGGACAAGGCGAACTATGATGCCGAGCAACGAGCCCGCGCTGCCCGCGCCGCCGAGGCGGCCCGGGCCGCCGCGCGCCAGCGGGCGGCGGGCGACGGGGCCGGCAGGCCGCCGCCACCCCAACCGGGCGTTGTATTCCGACCCGTCCCGGGGAGCACATTCACCGTGGACACCGACCTCACCCAGCCGTCCGGCGAGACGGCCGAGAGGTTGAACCGTTTTCTCGAGGGAACGGCTCTGGCCGGCCTCGGCGAGAGCTTCATGGCCGCCGAACGTGACCACCGAGTGAGCGCTCGCTACTTCCTTGCCCACGCGATCGAGGAGTCCTCCTTCGGAACCAGTCAGATCGCCCAGCGGAAGCACAACCTCTTCGGATTCGGGGCCGACGACGCCAACCCCTATGAGGACGCCGTCACCTTCCCCTCCTTTCAAGCCTGCATCGCATACGTGTCCGGCTTCATCTCGAGGCAGTACCTGACTCCTGGGGGTTCCTACTATCGCGGGCCCACGCTGCGGGGGATGAACGTCAACTACGCCAGCGACCCTCACTGGGCGGACAACATCGCCCGGATCGCGCGCACGCTCCCCTAGCCGGCCTCATACACTGCGAGCGTGCCGGCCGCCATCGGGGACCACGCCCTGCTCGCCGACGGTCGCACGGCCGCCCTGGTGGACCTCGAGGGCAACATCGCGTGGCTCTGCTGGCCGCGTGTCGACTCCATGCCCTGCCTGCTCTCCCTTCTCGACGCCCAGCGAGGCGGCCGGTTCTCCATGCGGCCCCGAGCTGGCGACGCGCAAATCATCGACCGCGCCTATGTGAACGGCTCGCTGGTGCTCCGGACTGTCTGGGACGTGCATGGTTCACACCTCGTCGTGGATGAGGCGCTCGCGTGGCGGGGAGCCCAGCGACTCGTCCGCACGGCTCGCTGCGACGACGGGGCGGTTGATATCACCATCCGGTTCGCTCCGGCCTTCGATGCCGGCCGCCTCGACGCCCGCATCGAGCTCGCCGGGCATACGGTGCGCGCCTCAGCCCGCGGCATCAGGCTGGCCCTGCTCTCGAGCTCCACCTGGATGGCGGCGGGGTCAGGGGAGGTGCAGAGCCACACAACCGTCGTCCCAGGATCGCCGGCGACCCTGGCTCTCTGCCAACCGGAGGACCTGGCCGCTCCCCCAGCCGAGTCGGTGATCGCGGATTCCCTGGCGTCCTGGGCTGCGCTCCGGCCGGATCTGGCAGCGCTGCGCCTCTCTCCGCTGGCGGAACGCACCCTCGGCAAGACTGTGGCTTGTGAGCTCCTCGCCGTCTCCGCCTCTGTCCTGCTCGGCCTTCGCCAGCGCACCGGCGGCATCGTCGCCGCACCCACCACCTCCCTGCCACAGTGGCCCGGCTCATCGAGGACATGGGACTACCGCTACTGCTGGCTCCGCGACAGCTCACTCGCAGCCAACGCCCTGACCAGGCTGGGGATGCCGCAACCGGCTCAGGAGTTGGGGGCTTTCATCGGCGATGTGGCCATGGCCGACGGGCCTCGGGCGCTGGTACGGGTCGATGGCGGTCCCGCGCCGGAGGAGAGGGTGCTCGACCACCTCCGCGGCTTCGGGGGCGCGGCGCCCGTGCGCGTCGGCAATGCCGCCGCCGATCAGCCCCAGTTGGACGTCTGCGGCGAGGTGATCGAGCTAGCCTCCGCGCTGGCCTCGTCGGACGCCCTTCCCGACAGTTTGCGGCGAGCGGTCCCCGGTCTTGCCGACTGGGCGGTCCGGCACTGGCGGGAACCTGATCATGGGATCTGGGAGATCCGAGGACCGCGCCACCATTACACTCACTCGCGACTGCTGGCCTGGTACGGACTGCGGGAGGCCGTGGCCCTGGCCGGACGGGGAGTGGTGGCAGGTGACTCACCGGCGTGGGAGGGCTGCGCTCGCAGCATTCAGGATGCCATCCTGCGGTCGGCAGATGCCACCGGCGCACTCCAACTGCACGCGTACGGCTGTGGCGCCGACGCCGCCCTGGCGCTGGTTCCCCTCCTCGGACTTCTACCACCGGAGGATCCTCGGGTCGGTGCCACCCTGGACATGATCACCGGCCGCCTTGCCCGGAACGGTCTCATCGACCGTTACCAGGGCCGGCCGGACGAGCTTGACGACGCCTGCGGGCCCTTCCTCTTTCCCACTCACTGGACCGCCATGGCTCTGGAGGCCTGCGGGCGCGACGGGGCGGCACTCTTCGCCGCCGCGGCGGCGGCCCGCGGTTCCACAGGACTCTTCGCCGAGGTCGCCAGCCCGGAGGACGGCAGTCCGCTGGGCAACTACCCGCAGGTCCAGAGTCATGCCTCCTTCATCCTCGCCGCCGTAGACCCGTCATGACCACTCAGCCGTGGGGATCCGGCGTGCCGCTCATTTCGTGGTGAAGCTCCACGTCCTGTCATACCGGGTCCCGTCCACCGAGGCACGGATGTGGGCTGTGTAACGGGCCGACCGACGGAGCGGCTCCCGGCTCAGTAGGGCCGCCGAATTCTCGGTCTCGGGGGAGGGTGGCAGCACGTGGGCCTCGAGGGGATCGCCTCCTGGTCCGCTGATGGTGAACGCGGTCAGTCGAACGGCCGCCGGCTGCGGGAACGTGACCGTCACGGGGTAGCCGCTGACCCGTGGACCACCCACGGGAAGCGGATCGGGCAGCTCGTTGCCCGGGAATGTGGTGGGGACGTCAGTCTGTCCATCCGCCGGAAAGGCGACGGGCGGCAGCGATCCCGGGGCACCGAAGCCGAACTCCATGTCATTCATGGGCAGCGGTCCCACCGAGGCCTCGCCATAGCCGATGACCTGGAGGTCGGGCCGGATGATCGGAAAGCGGTGGTAGACGCTGTGAACCCAGTCGTTGACAGCCGATTCGGCATCCGGCTCATGGGTGATGTCCTCACCCACCCGGGAATCGACGTACCCGGCGCCACGGGCCCGGGCCGCCGGCGTCGCCCCGTGGTACCCCACAAATCCGGGCGTCTCCGCATGGATTCCCAGTTTCGCCACGGTGGGTGACGCGTTGTTGAAGAGCCAGTAGTAGGCGTGGGCCGTGGCGCTCTGGCTGAGCCTCGGGTCAAGTCGAACGGGCGCCAGCCCTGCCTTGGTACGCGCGGTGTTGACGACAGTGAGGGCGGCCGTGGCATGGTCCGCCGCCACCCTGTCGAGCTCCGGCCTCCCTGGGCGGCCGGAGCGCCTGGCCGACTCCTCGACCTGGGCCCGGGCCCCGGGCACGTCACCGCGCACGTCGCGGCCGATGGCGAGAAGATAGCCTGCGGCGATGGCATCCGTGGGATCGATGGCCAGCGACGACTGGAAGAGCCGCTCGGCGGCGTCGATGTCGTGGTCAGCCGCCACCGCTAGATGGCCGGCGACATCGATGACCCTGGGGTCCCGTGGAGTCCGGGCCAGAAGCTGCGACCAGACACGCTTGGCCGCACCGTAGTCGGCAGCCAGAATAGCCGAGTTGCCCAGCTCGCCAAGGGCCTTGGGATCGGCCGGTGGGGCAACGGCCGTGCTGTCGATGATGGCCACGGCGGCGGGGCGGTCGTCGGCATCGAGATAGGCGGCGGCGAGCTCCATGCTCCGGTTCATCCAGCGGGGCTGCTCCGCCCGAGCGGACGCGAGAGCTCGCAGCCGGCCCGGTGCATCGCCGAGGTCGTGGGCCAGGTTGGCCTCCTCTCGCGGCAGCTCACCGCGCACGTATTCCCCGGCCGCTGGGGTGACGAGGCTGCGGGCACGGGCAATCTGCTCCCTGGCCGCCGGTATCTCCGCATGGTCGGCCAGTGCCTCGCTCAGGAAGATGTGAGCCAGGGCGTCGGATGGAGCCAGCTCAACGGCGCGGTGGCAGGCGGTCAGGGCATCGTCGATCCGGTTGGCCCAGTCGTGCACCCGGCACAGGATGGCCCGAGCGTGACCGTCTCCGGGCCCCAGGGCGACCGCCCGCTCAGCCTCCTTCCGGGCCCTGTCCGGAGCCTGCTGATAGTTCTGGAAGAGGGCCATGGCCGCGTGGGCGGCGGGGTCATCGGGATGACGCCTGATGAGGTCGCCATAGGCGTCCCCGGCAGCGGTGTACTGGCTGGTGAAAAACAGGCTGTCGGCTGCTGCGATCGCGGCGGGATCGCTTCCAGGTGAGGGACCTTTCCGAGCGTCATCATTGCCCGAGCAGGAGGTCAGGGCGAGGAGGGGGGCCAGGCACACCGCCAGCCAACGGCGCGCGATCACCGCTACAGCGTTGCACACGCCTGGGGGTCGGCGGCCGTCCCCGGGCGGTGCACACCCAGGCGCACCCCCTCTGCCACCGCCGCCACGCAATCCACATTTGCGCGCAGGATCCTGAACGCTGGGCTGGAGTCGAGGATCCTGTCAAGGGCGAGCGAGTCCGCCCCACGAGGGTCGACGGTCTGACGCGCCCAGTCCGGTATGGGCAGGCGTCCCACCTCGACGGCTGTGACGGCGGCTGACAGGCGGGGCTCGGCGGCCCCCCGGGTGAGGCCGACCCGGACATGAGCCACCGTCGTGACATCGAAGGGGCCCGCCGAGCCGGCGGCGGTTATCACCACCAGCCCCTGGCGGACGCGGGCCTCAGGATCACGAAAG
Organism: Candidatus Dormibacteria bacterium; assembly: GCA_046263035.1. Lineage (GTDB taxonomy): Bacteria > Chloroflexota > Dormibacteria > Aeolococcales > Aeolococcaceae > JBHELP01. Next base: position 16,715 of record JBHELP010000053.1, read on the forward strand.
CGGGTTCTCTGAGGATTGCGTTCGCGGGCGACGACGGTCAGATCCCGCTCGCTGAGCACGGCAACGGCATGTGGCGCGGTCAGCAGCCCACGGCCAAGCTCGACCGCCACGGCGGTGGCGATGGCCTCGGGCGTCCCCCCGTGTCGGGCCCCGGCAGGTCCTTCGCCGAGGTCGGGCCGGGAGAGCGCCATGACCGCCACCACAGCCGCGAGCGTGGTCAGAACCATCAGCGGGATCAGGCCCAGGCAGCAACCGCGGACCATTCCCCGCTCCCTGCGACCTCGCCGCGGACGGAGTAGAACCGCCCCCCGGCGGTTCAACGGAGGGCGAACAATGATGCCACGGAGCCGGCCGCCAGGAAACCGAGAACGAGGAAAATGCGCAGGAACAGCCCCCCTCCGTCGAGGCCGCCACCGGTGGATGTGGGCTCGATGAGAGGGATCGTGCCGTTGTGATCGGCTCCCACGGTCACGGGGGTCGCGGACGGCGTGGGGACGGCCGTGGGGGGTGGCGGAGCTGCGGCCACCGGGGAGGGTGTCGCGGTGGCGCTCGGGGCGCTGGGGACCACCGGCTGTATCACCGCGGGGGCGAGGTTGGGTGGATTGCTGACCGGCGGAACGGTGAACGGCTGGGGCGCGGGTGCCAGCGCGGGGGCGGTGGGCGTCACCGGGGGCGGTGTGGAGGGGCATAGCACGAAACAGTTCTGCTGGGCTCTCTCCTCGCCGTACACCACCCCCGCCGCGCCGAGGGCGGGGCCGGCTACCAGCGCCGCCGCCCAGCCCGCGGCGGCGAGACCGGCGAAGACCCGGCGGAGGGGCGAGGGGAGGAGCGGCGCCACTCCAGGCATTCTCGCATGGCAGACTTCATGGAGCTGTGACCCTCCGCACGCCCCTGCACGACCGGCACCGCGTCGCCGGTGCGCGGATGGTCGAGTTCGGGGGCTACGACATGCCGTTGCAGTACTCCGGGATCCGCCACGAACACATGGCCGTTCGTGAGCGCGCCGGCGTCTTCGACCTTTCCCACATGGGTGAGGTGCGCATCACGGGCAGAGGGGCCGAGCAGGGTCTGCAGAGGCTCGTCGCCGGGGACGTCGAGAGGCTACGCCCCGGTCAGGCACAGTACGCGGTGATGTGCAACGAAGGGGGCGGCATCGTTGACGATGTTGTCGTGTACAGGGATGAGAGCGGATTCATGGTGGTGGTCAATGCCGCCTGTCGCGACAAGGACGTCGCCTGGATGATGGCTCATGCCCACGAGGAGTTCGAGGTGAGGGATGAGAGCGATTCGGTGGCACTCATCGCCGTCCAGGGTCCGCAGGCGCTGGCCGTGGTTCAGCCGCTCACACCAGTTGATCTGGACGGCATCAGGCCATTCTGTTTCATCGACGGTGTGGTGCGCGATCAGAAGACACGCATCTCCCGGACCGGGTACACGGGAGAGGACGGGCTCGAGCTCTACCTGGATGCGTCCGGCGCCGGCCCGCTCTGGGACGCCCTGCTCGACAGCGGCCGCGAGGCCGAGGTCCTGCCGGTTGGGCTCGGCGCCCGCGACACCCTGAGGCTGGAGGCGGGCCTGCGCCTCTACGGCCAGGACATGGATGAAAGCACCGATCCCTTCAGCTGTGGCCTGGGATGGACCGTCCGGCGCAGCAAGGGATTCCTGGGAGCCGAAGCCCTCGCGACCCTGGACCGGCAGAACCCCCCCCGGCGGTTTGCGGGACTCGCGCTTCCGGGTAGAGCCATACCCCGCCATGGCCATGCCGTGAGCGCCGCCGGCCGGCCAGGCGGCCGGGTCACCAGTGGCGGCTTCAGCTTCACGCTCGGCCATGGCATCGCAACCGCACTCCTGGACCCACAGGCCGTGGGTGCTTCCCTGACGGTCAAAATCCGGGACATGGAGGTTCCCGCCCAGACCACCGACCTGCCCTTCTATCGCCGGCCGGCGACCGGAGCCCGGGCCCGTGCCTGACCTGTCCGGCTATCGCTTCTCGCCCACTCACGAATGGGTGGCCGTGGAGGGCCGCGAGGCGACCGTGGGGATCACCGACCACGCCCAGTCTCAGCTGGGTGATGTCATCTTCGTCGAGTTGCCCAGTCTGGGCGAGCATCTGACTGCCGGGCAGCGCTTTGGGGTCGTCGAGTCGGTCAAGGCTGCCAGCGACCTGTATGCGCCGGTGGGCGGACGAGTGGTCGCCGTGAACGAGCTGCTCGCTGAGAATCCCCAGGCCGTCAACGATGATGCCTTCGGTGAGGGCTGGCTGATCAGGCTCAGCGAGATCAAGGAGAACGATAAGCTCCTCGATGAAGCCGCCTACGGAGCGCTCGTCGGTGAGTAGGGGAGCGCCCGTTGTTGCCGGCCTTCACGCTAGCACTGACTTCACCATCCCGGCCGGCCCGGCGCGTCGACATGGGCTCGCTCGGCATGCGCCGGCCGATTGGTGGTCAGCGGGGGACTCGAACCCTCGACCTCGCGGATGTGAACCGCGCGCTCTAACCAGCTGAGCTAGCTGACCACAGAAGCAGGAGTCTAATGATCATCCGGGCGGTCGGTGCGTACACCGGGACCCCCACGTCGGAGGGCACATAGCCGATGAGCCGCGGCTGCTCACTTCCGGACAGCCCTGGGTGCTGATCGTGGGGCCACGCGAGGTGGCTGTGGCGATAGTGTTGAAGAAATGAGTGCCGGTCGCGTGCCCATCCTGCTCTTCGGTGAGACCTATCACCATCCCAACATCTTCTATCGGACCGGCTTTCTGGCGCCCGACCCCGTGGTTGTTGTCGACAGTGGCGATGGGGACGTCGTCCTCTGGGCCAGTCCGCTCGAGGAGGGGAGGGCTCGAAAGGAGGCCCACGTATCCGAGGTTCGCTCCACGTCGGAGCTGGACCAGGCGGCGATTCTGCGCGACACGGGCAATGACGACGATGCCTGGGCCCCTCTCCTCGAGGCCATTTGCCGGGAGCACGGGCTCACCGCAGTGGAGGTGGATGCGGATTTTCCCGCCCTGGCGGCCGATCACCTGCGCGGCCGCGGACTGGTAGTGATGCCCCGCCCGGACCTCTATCGCCGGCGGCGGCGGATCAAGACCAGGGAGGAGGTCGCGGCGATCGAGGCGACTGAGAACGCGGGGATGGAGGCGCTTCAGCGGGCCATCGACATGATCGCCGCCGCCGACGTGATCGACGGGCTCCTGTGTCGCGAGGGCCGGCCCGTGACCGGCAACGACCTGGTGGTGGCTGTCGAGAGCCGGCTCCTCGAGCTGGGCTGCACAACGACGGACTCCATCTGTTGTGGCGGACCGGAGTCGGCGGATCCCCACTGCGCGGTGAGCCCGGTGCTCCGCGCCGGCCTGCCCATCGTGCTCGACATCTTCCCCTTCGACAAGACCACCCGATACTGGGG
>JBHELP010000054.1:0-4907 GCA_046263035.1 Candidatus Dormibacteria bacterium
CGCTTTCTCGGCGTCGACCCGGCCCGGCGGCGGCGGGGGGCGGCACGGGCGCTGGTCTCAGCATGCGTCGACATTAGCCGCCGGGGAGACAGGGCGGCGATAGTCCTGGACACCTTGGACAGGATGACCTCGGCCCGGACGCTGTATGAGTCCATGGGATTCCGCCTGGTCGCCGACCGATACGCCGACGGCCTGCATCTGCTCACTTATGAGCTGGCCTTGAAACCGTGAGCAGCGAACAGGACTTCCGATTTTCCGGAGCCGGCTATCCCGCTGATGAAGAGACCCCATGTCAGGCGAAAGGCATTGCCAATGTCGCAATGTATCGCCACGGCGACGGCTGTCATTCTGGACGAGCCTCTTGCCACCAGCGATGTCCATCGGGCCGAAATGGCCCGTTCCGCAGGAGTCGCCCTCGTCCCGCTCCGCGGATCCGAGGGGCCACCGCCGGAGCCGTGAGGCAAGCTCCTCTTCCGGCCTGGCGGCCCACGTTCACTGCCGGCGAGGGCCTCCCGGTAGGTGCGTCCACGTGAAATTGCGCTTCCTGTTCCTGGCTGTAGGCGCGGTTGGCGTGCTGATCGCTGGAGCGCTGAAAACCTCCCAGCTCCTCGCCTCTGCCGGGCACACATGGACGCCGTTTGTTCTCGTGACCGGTTTGCTCTTGATTGGGACGATTGCCAATGAGGACGGGATGTTCACCGCCGCAGCGGCCCTGCTGGATCGCATCCCGGGAGGGCCGGCGACTCTCTACCTGTCGTCCATGCTCTTGGTGGCGGTTGTGACGGTCCTGCTCAACCTCGATACGGCGGTCGCCTTCCTGACACCGGTACTCCTTCTCGCCTCCAGGCGACGGGAAGCCGGGGAGGAACGGTTCCTGTACGGCTGCGTGTTCATGGCCAACGCCGCGTCTCTGCTCCTGCCAGGAAGCAACCTCACAAATCTGCTCATCCTTTCTGGTGAGCACGTCAACGGCTCCGTCTTCCTGGGTCGGATGCTCGCGCCCTGGGCTGCCGCGACACTCGTCACAGCAGTCGTCGTGGGCCTGGCGTTCCACGGTGGTGCGGCCGGTCGCTTGCCGGAGCAGCCAACCCCGTCTCGAGTTCGCCGTGCCAGCCCCATTGGCATGGGCCTCGCCATCTTGTTCATGCTGTCCGTGGCGGATGCTGCCATCCCTGTACTGGTGATCGGTCTCCTTCTGACGACCATTCGCCTCGCTCAAAAAGAGCTGCCCCTGCGCCTGATTCAGGAACGTATCGACATGCTCAGCCTCGTGGGCGTGTTCCTCATCGCCGTGGCGCTCGGGACCCTTGCTCGAAGTTGGTCCTACCCCGGCCATCTGATGGCGGCTGCCAACAGTATTGAGAGCGCTGGCATCGGCGCTGTCTCTTCAGTCCTTGTCAACAACCTACCGGCCGCTGTTCTGCTGGGTTCGCAATCTCCCGCGCATCCGCGAAGCCTGTTGTTGGGCCTGAACATCGGCCCCAACCTCGCCGTCACGGGATCACTGTCGGCGCTTATCTGGTGGCAGGCGGCGCGAACTGTCGGGGCGCGACCATCAGCGCGCCGCTATTCCATTGTCGGAGCCGTGCTCGTGCCCGTCACGCTCGCAATGGCCCTGCTGGCCACCGGGCACTCTGGGGGCCTTCCGTAGCTGGGAATTCCGCCGCATCACTGGACTGGAAGCCGGCCGGCAGGGGAGGGGTGGAAGCCGAGTGAGAGCAGCAGCTCGCGTACCACGGTCCGATCATCCCAGGGCTCCAGGACCCCCTGTCGTTGCCGGTAGCGCTGGTGACCCAGGCCGGCCACCGCCACGGTGTCGCCGCGACCGGCGAGGCGCAGCGCGGTCTCGATGGCGGCTCTTCGATCCGGCACGATGTGGATATCCGGGCGGGCGGTCCCGGCGCTCTGGGTGGCGCCCGCCTGCAGATCGGCGAGGATGATCCCCTCAGCCTCCCACAGTGGCTCGCCACAGGTGAGGACGACCGCATCGCACAGACGGGTGGCCACCTCGGCGCGAGACCGGCGTTCGCCGGGGTCGTTATTGCCGGTGCCGCCCACAACCACGATCAGCCGGCCAGGCTGGACATTTCGGAGAGCCTGGCACAACCTGACCAACCCGTTCGGGGTATGGGCGAAGTCGACCACCACATCAAATGGCTGGCCGCCGTCGATCCACTCCATCCGGCCGGGGAGCGAGGTCAGCTGCTCCAGACCCCGAACCACATCGCTCAGGGACACACCAAGGCCGATCCCGGCGGCCGCCGCGGCGAGCGCGTTGTCGATGTTGTAATGACCGGGCAGGCGGAGATGCACCTCGGCGGCGCCGACCGGCGTCTCCAGGCGGAAGCCCGAGGACCGTGCTGCCAGATGGACATCGAGAGCGCGGACGTCGGCCCCCGGGGTTCCGTAGTACAGCTTGGTCCCGGCGGGGAACCGGTCCAGGCGAGATACCAACGGATCGCCCGCGTTGAAGACGGCCAGCGCCGGATGGGTCCGGAACAGGCGCGATTTAGCGGCGATGTAACTTTTCATGTCGCCGTGATAGCCGAGGTGTGCGCGGGAGATGTTGGTCACAACCGCCGCGTGGAAGGGGACTCCCAGGACTCGGCGCTGATCCAGGGCATGAGAGCTGACCTCGAGCACCACCCACTCCATGCGGCGGGACACCATGTGGCGGAGCAGCCGTTGCAATTCCCACGGCGCCGGTGTCGTCCAGCGGTAGGGCTGATCTCGGCGCTCGGTTCCGACCTGCAGGACAGCGGTCGAGATGAGTCCCACCCGGTGACCGGCGGCCTCGAGCATTGCGGCTATGAAATTGCAGGTGGTGGTCTTGCCGTCGGTGCCGGTGACGCCGATGACGGGCAGCCTGCGAGCCGGAAACCTCAACCGGACATTGGCGCACACGGCCTCGCGGACCGTCCGGGCCCTGGCCCTGGTGTTGTGCGGTCGCGGACCGCGGGCGGGAACCGCCGTCCTCATGGCGCCGGAAGGGTGCTGATCAGATGCGCGGGCGACTCGCGCAGGGGATCGCAGCAGGGCACGCCCAGACGTCGCTCGATTGCCAGCCTCTCACGTTTGTAAACCGCCTGGTCCACCGAGGAACTGTCCAGTGAGATGCTCAGCACCGTGCAATCGAAGCCGAGGGCGTCGGCCAGCTTCTCGTGGCCGGCGACCGCCTGCTCGAGGGTCGGCAACGTACCGCCAAACCCCCTATGCGATTGCTGGCCGAGGCGATGTCCGAGGACCAGGTGACGAGGCCGGATCGTGTGCAGAAGCGCCAGAGCGGAGGGCGCGTAGGCGGGATGGAAGACGGAGCCCTGACCCTCCACCACAATCACCTCATGATCGCTCTCCATGCGGGTCAACAAGCTCTCCAGCACCCCGGGGACAAAGTCGACCGGGATGGCGTCCACCACCCTGCCAAAGCCCTGGAGCAGCAGGCCGGTCTGACCGGTGGCCAGCCACTCGGCCCGGCATCCCCGAGCCCGCAAGGCGGCGGTGAGGAGCACTGTGGTGGTCATCTTGCCCACGCCGGCGGAGGTGCCGACGGTGAGGATGCGCAGGGAGCGTGCCTCCAGGCCCCGACCGAGGCTGCGGTCGGCTGGGTCGAATGCGCGGAGATTCATGGCGGCGGGACCCAGGGACTCGTGCAATCCGTTGACCACTCGGAGACCCATGGTGAGCGCGTCCGTCAGCAGCGCTCGCTCCACGGTGGAGAAGGCGCCTCCGTCGGGCGCGAAGCCGACCACCACGGTTTCGCCCATCGCTGCCGCCGCAGCGAGGGAGCCGATCACCGGCGTATCCGCGTCACTGAACCAGGGACATACGTCGCCGAGCCGTCTCCCCGCGTGGGGCGGATCGAGCACAGCTCGCACACGGTCTGGCTGGAATCGCAGCATTGCCTCCGCCGTCCTCGCTCCCCGCTTCGCGGCCAGGCGTCCGGCGGTGTACAGGATCAGGCGATCCCCTACCTGGGCGGCGGGTGACGGACCGAGGGGACGCGACATCGATGTCGAAGCATAGTGCCCTCTTGAGCGTGGGCCAAGGATGATCCGCACCGGCGAATTGCGCATCCAGGCGCCCATCACGCGGGAGGGAAGGATTCGCGCGGCTGCGACACTGCGTACCTCGCAGGGTGAGGGGAAGCTCTGGTTCTCGCTGGATGAGAGCCAGGCCGCCGTGCTGACCGACCGCGCCGATCCGTTCCTTCTTGCGGCGCTCTGGCCGATGATGAGACGCGGCGGCCGGCTCTCCGTCCGCGGTGCTCCCGTCTCCGCCGGCCTGGTCGACAATCTTCTGAGGTTTCAGCGCGTCTGGCGCATATGGCGGGGCGGCTCGTTGGTGACCATCGATGCCGAGATCGCGGAGGGTGCCCAAACCCCCGCCGCCACCGTCGCCGCTTTCTCAGGCGGCGTGGATTCCTCTTTCACGATATGGCGCCATGCGCACGGGGGGGCGCAACCACCGGTCGGACAGGTGGCCATGGTCCACGGGTTCGACATCCCCTTGGCTGACACCATGGGCTTTGCGGGCGCCCGCGCGCTAGCACGCCGATTGGTCGACACCCTCGGCGTGGGTCTCATCGACATGAGCACCAACATCCGCAGTGTCAATCGCGACTGGGAGGATGCCCATGGGCTCTGCGTGGCCGCGGCACTCACCCTCCTGAGCGGCAGCTTCGGGGCGGGCCTGATCGCGGGGAGCAGCAGCAGGTTCGCGCCCGTCGTCCCGTGGGGCTCCAATCACCTCACCGATCCGCTTCTCGGCAGCTCGAACTTCGCCATCCTCCACGACGGGGACGCCGAGCGCACCGAGAAGCTCAGCGAGTTGCTCGAGTGGCCGGAGGCCCGCCGACTCCTCAGGGTCTGTTACTCGGGACCCCGGTACGATCGCAACTGTGGCTGCTG
>JBHELP010000055.1:0-5927 GCA_046263035.1 Candidatus Dormibacteria bacterium
GGGTGGGGTCCGCTGGTGTTGCCGAGGGAAGCGGGATCAGCGGGCTCACCGGCTTCGGCGACTGCTTGGGCAGAGAAGGTGAGCCGCCCGACGCCGTCAGCGCGACCACCATGGCGATGATGCCCGCGGCACCGAAGAGCATCAGCGCCGCGAAGGGCGCCCGCAGTCGGTGGAGAATCGACTGGGTGTTGGGCACTACTACCTCCTACCATGAGCATTGTAGCCTTCACCGCAGACCCGGCCGAGCGTCCGACCGCGGCGCCGGTTCAGTGTTAGGCTCGCCCCGGTTCAGATCACGCTAAGCCGGTCGATCGATGCCGGTCGGGCGAGTCAACGGGATGGTCCATGCACGAGACACGGTGACGCGCGACATGATAGACGCCCCGGAGCCGGCCGGCTCCCAGCCCGAGCACCCGCTCCCCCACCTCGACCCGCGCGAGGTTCAGGCACTGAGGACGGCGGCTGAGGCGTGGAGCCGGTCCACCGCTCCCGCCGCGATGCAGCAGAGGGGAAGCCTCCATCCCGACGTCGACGTCGTCGAGAAGAAGGGCAGCCGCCCGGGCGACACCTATGTGAGGGTCAGGCGCCCAGAGCGGTTCGGCTTCGAGCAGATCGGACCCGGCCGCCTCCAGGCCAGGCCCACCGCCAGCGAGCCGAGGGCCGGCGCGGCCCGGACGGTCAGCCGTATCCGCCATGTGCTGCTGGGATCGCCCCGCGCCTCCGAGGACTCCATTCACGAGCGGCTCAGCAAGTTCAAGGCGCTGGCAACGCTGTCCTCCGACGCCCTCTCATCGGTGGCCTACGCCACCGAGCAGATCCTGCTCGTGCTGGTCGTCGCCGGTGCCACCGCCTACAACTACTCGCTGCCCATCATGGCCGTCATCCTGGTCCTGCTCGGCACCGTCGTGCTCAGTTACCGCCAGACCATCAAGGCCTATCCCCAGGGGGGCGGCTCGTACATCGTCGCCAGCACCAACCTGGGCCCGATGGCCGGCCTGATCGCCGGCTCGGCACTGATGACGGACTACATCCTCACCGTCGCGGTGTCGGTGGCCAGCGGGGTCGATGCCATCGTCAGCGCCCTGCCGTCCGCAGAGGACCATCGGGTCGCCCTCTGCGTCGGCTTCATCGTGATCCTGATGGTGGTGAACCTGCGCGGCGTCAAGGAGACGGGCAACATCTTCGCGCTGCCAACCTATCTCTTCATCGTCGCCATGCTTGGGATGATCGGGGTGATCATGATCAAGCTGCTCACCGGCAACCTGCACGGCGCCCCACCGCACATCGAGAACACGCTCGAGCCACTCTCGCTGCTGATCATCCTCAAGGCATTCGCCTCGGGGTGCACGGCCCTCACCGGGGTCGAGGCGATCAGTGACGGCGTGCCCGCGTTCAAGAAGCCCGAGTGGAAGAACGCCCGGATCACCCTGACGGTGATGGGAGTTCTCCTCGCCGTCATGTTCGTGGGCATCACCGTCGCCGCCCACACCCTGGGGCTGGTGGCGCGCGACTCTCACACGCCCGGGTACGAGACCATCATCTCCCAGCTCGCCCACCATGCCTTCGGCGGCGGTGCCGGCTATTACTACGTGGCGGTGGCGACCACGGCGATCCTCATCCTGGCCGCCAACACCTCGTTCTCCGATTTCCCACGGCTGTTTTTCTTCATGGCCCGCGACGACTACGCGCCACATCAGTTCAAGCGTCAGGGCGACCGGCTTGCCTTCAGCAACGGGATCATCGTGCTCGGCTCGCTGGCCATCCTCCTTGAGGTCATCTTCCAGGGCCGAACCGCCGCCCTGATCCCCCTGTACACCATCGGGGTGTTTGCCGCCTTCACCATGTCGCAGGGGGGCATGGTGACGCGCTGGCGGCGGCTGCGTGAACCGGGATGGCGCCGCGGCCTGGTGGTGAACGCCGTGGGCATGTGCATGACCGCTGTGGTGTTCCTGGTGACGGCTGTCTCCAAGCTTCCCGAGTCCGGCCTGGTATTGGTGATCATTCCCACGCTGGTGCTCATGTTTCTCTCTGTGCACCGCCATTACCGCGACATCAGCCGGCAGCAGACGGTGGAGACGCCGACATCACCGGACAAGGTGAAGCCGAAGTGCATCGTCCCCGTCGCCGACCTCAATCCGGTGGTGCTGCAGACCCTGGCCGTCGCCTGCACCATCGCTGGAGACCCCTCCCTGGTCATCGCCGTCTACGTCAGCGACGACGAGGCGGGAATCGCCCGCCTCAAGGCGAAATGGCGGTTGTGGGGCGATCATGTCCACCTGGAGGTGCTCGACTCCCCCTATCGCACGGTGGTTCCGCCACTCCTGCAGTACATCGACCTCATCGACGCCCAGGATCCCGACGATACCCTGGTGGTGGTCCTCCCCGAGCTGGTGCCCACCCGCTGGTGGCAGCAGTTCCTCCACAACCAGACATCACTGCGAATCAAGGGTGCCCTGCTGTCGCGGCCGGGGACCGTGACCGCCAACGTGCCGTACCATCTGGAACCGCGACCACGGCGGCGATGGTTTCATCTCCGCCGCGAGGATCCTGAGGAGATCCTGTGAGCGACCCCTCTAGAAGTCCATGCCGCCCATGCCGCCCATGCCGCCCATGCCGCCCATGCCGCCCATTCCACCCATGCCGCCCATGTCTCCCATACCGCCCATGCCACCGTGGTCGTGGCCATGGTCGTGACCGGCATCCTCGTCCTCGGCCTCGGGCGCATCGGAGATGAGTGCCTCGGTGCTGATGATCATGGTGGCAATGGAGGTCGCGTTGGTGATGGCTGTGATCACCACCTTGGCCGGGTCGATGACGCCCAGCTTGACCAAATCGCCGTAACGGCCGTTCTCGGCATCGTAGCCCTCATCGCGGGCCAGCTCGGCGACGCGGCCGGCGATGACACCGCCCTCGACGCCCGCATTCTCGGCGATGACCCGGATCGGCTCACGGAGCGCCCGGCTCACGATCTGGGCACCAGTGAGGGCATCCCCCGTGAGCGTCAGCCCGTCCACAGCGGTGGCCGCACGCACCAGAGCGACGCCGCCGCCCGGCACAGTGCCGGACTCGATGGCGGCACGGGTGGCTGAGAGAGCGTCCTCTATGCGGGCCTTGCGCTCCTTCATCTCGGTCTCGGTGGCCGCACCACACTTGATCACGGCAACCCCGCCGGCCAGCCTGGCCAGCCGCTCGCGCAGCTTCACCCTGTCCCAGTCGGTGGTGGCGTCCTCGATCTGCCGGCGGAGCTCACCCATTCGCGTCTCGATGGCATCGCGCTTGCCGGCACCCTTGACGATGGTCGTGTCCTTCTTGGTGATGATGATCCGCTCGGCCCTGCCTAGCTGATCGGCAGCCACCTTCTCGAGGGTGAGCCCGAGGTCGGCCGTGATCACCGTTCCCCCGGTCAGGGCGGCCAGGTCCTGCTGCATCCCCTTGCGGCGCTCGCCGAATCCGGGTGCCTTGACGGCCACTACTGTGAACGTGCCGCGGAGACGGTTCACCACCAGGGTGGCCAGAGCATCGCCCTGAACGTCCTCGGCAACGATCAGCAGGGGCTTGCCCAGCCCCTTGATGAGCTCCAGCGTGGGAAGCAGCTCCTGGGCGGTGTTGATCTTGCCGTCGTAGATGAGGATGCGGGCATCGCTGAGCACCGCCTCCATCTCCTTCTTGTCGGTGACCATGTGCGGGGAGATGTAGCCTCGATCCAGCTGCATGCCCTCGACGAACTCGACCTCTGTCTCCATACCCTGGCTCTCGTCGACGTCGACAACGCCCTCCTTGCCGACCTTCTCGAAGGCCTCGGCAACCATGGTTCCGATGGCCTCGTCTCCTGAGCTCACCGTGGCCACCCGGCGGATATCAGCAGTGCCGTCGACCGTGTGCGAGAGTTCCCGGAGGGAGGCAACCACCGCCTCAGTGGCGGCGAGCATGCCGCGGCGCAACTCCACCGGAGACGCGCCCGCAGCAAGGTTGCGCAGACCCTCGTCGACCATGCTGCGGGCCAGCACCGTGGCCGTGGTGGTGCCGTCACCGGCGTCATCGTTGGTCTTGACCGCCACCTCCTTGAGGAGCTGGGCACCCATGTTCTCGAAGTGATCCTCGAACTCAAGGTCACGGGCGATGGTCACGCCGTCATTGATGATCACCGGGGGCCCGAACTGCTTGCCCAGGACCACGTTGCGCCCGCGGGGGCCAAGGGTGACGGAAACCGTCGCGGCGACGGCGTCAACGCCTCGCTTGAGTGCCTCCCGTGCCTCGCTGTCGAAGCGGAGCTGCTTTGCGGGCATGACCCCTACTTCTTCTTGGAGGCGCCGTTGTCGACCACGGCAAGGATGTCCTTCTCGCCCAGGATCAGGTAGTCCACATCCTCGATCTTGACCTCACTGCCGGCGTACTTGGCGTACATCACCCGGTCGCCGACCTTGACGTCGAGCTCCACCCGGCTTCCGGTGCGCTCGTTGTAGCGGCCGTTTCCCACCGCCTCGATGGTGCCCTCCTGGGGCTTCTCCTTGGCGGTGTCAGGAAGGACGATGCCGCTCTTGGTCATCTCCTCGCGCTCGAGGGGTCGGACAACGACGCGATCAGCCAGGGGACGTAGTTTGAGAGCCACAGTAGAACCTCCGGAAAACTTGTGAGCGTCTCGCGGGCCTCGGCCCCCGAGGTCTTTAGCACTCAGGGCATGAGACTGCTAAAACTCTACACCTCCACGGGTATGGTCTGCAACCGCCGGGGTTGGCTAGGCCCCGACGGCGACGCGGACGAAGTCGGTGGCGAAGCCGGTGAGGATGCCCGCCAGGAGGCCCCACATCATCAGCTCTTTGCGACCCAGCCGGGCCCCCACGCCGAGGAGCTGGATGATCACATAGAGGATCGAGCCGGCCGCCAGGGCCAGGAAGCCGAGGAACACGGTCTTGTTCACGAAGGACTGGCCGAGGAGCGTGCCCAGCAGCGTCGGCCCGCCACCAATGAGACCGAGCAGGCCCAGGAATGCCCAGCTGGGGCGCTCGTCCTGGGCGGCCATGGGGGCGACGATCCCGAACCCCTCGGTGGCGTTGTGGAGACTGAAGCCAATGATCAACGCCAGGGCCAGGGCCAGCTCACCGGCCGCGGCGGACTGGCCGATGGCCAGCCCCTCCGAGAAGTTGTGGAGACCGATGCCCATGGCGATCATCATCGCCAGCCGGCGCGCGGGCGAGAGCCCAGTGGCGTCACGGGCGTTCAGTTCGCCCACCGCCATGGCCCCCGGACCCGACCGGACGGCCCGAGCTCGGGCACCCATGGATCGGTCGTAATAGACAAGGCTTAGAAGTCCGATCACCAGGCAGACGGTGAAGGTGGCAGCGAGGCGGGCGAATTCGGACCAGGGTCCGCTGTGCTCTATCGACGCCGCCCTGAGCGCCCCCTCGAGGGGCTGTACCGCCTGCGTGAGGACATCCCAGAGGAGGAAGACCAGGACCCCGGTGGCGGCAGCGTTGAGGAAAGCACGCAACCCCAGGGGACAGTGGCGCACACGCCCGATGGGGAGCCCCAGGAAGATGGTGAAGCCGGCGACCGCGCCCAGTGCCACGATTGTCGAGTTCATGGTGTCCCCCTGATGAGAGCCTGGTGAGCCGCCCAGCTGTTAGCTTAGCCTAAGCTAACCAGCAGGGGTCCGTGGCTGTCAAGATCCCCATTCCGCAGGCCGACGGCCGGCTGATCCGCGCATTCCTACGCACGGCCCGGCCCGGACAGCGCCATGGGCTCCGTGTCGTCGCGCAATACCGCGACGGCCTTCCTACGGGGTCCGAGGTGGCGGGCTCTCCACCCACACAGAGCGAGCGATGGTGTCGTTCACCAGCACCGGCCGCCCACTCACGTCCAGCGTGTGTACATCGGGGTCGTGCGAGCTCACCGTGACCAGCGCCCCCGGCACAAGGCCCTGAGAGTCC
>JBHELP010000056.1:0-5726 GCA_046263035.1 Candidatus Dormibacteria bacterium
GCGCAAGCGCCGAGCAGCTCGAGGCCCACAGCCGGCTGCTTGACACGCTGGGTGGCTTCATGGCCACCCAGGCCATCGCGGTGGTCGCCCGCCTGGGCGTCGCCGACCACATTGTCGATGAGCCGGTCTCGGCGGACCGGCTCGCGGCCGAGGTCGGCGCCGACCCGGATGCGCTGTTCCGGTTTCTGCGCTTCCTCTCGAGCACGGGCATCTTCACCCAGCCGGCGCCGCGATGCTTTGCCCACAGCCCGATGTCGCTGTGCCTGCGTTCGGGCGCTCCCGGATCGCTGCGGTACCTGGCGATGTGCTTCGGTGAAGAGCACTACCGCGCGTGGGGGGACGCTCTGCACTCCGTGCGAACCGGCGCTCCTGCCTTCAGCCGGGTCTTCGGCACGCCCTTCTTCAATTACCTGGAGGCCAACCCGGAGGCGGGAGCTACCTTCAATCGTGCGATGGCGAACACCGCTGCCGCGCGCGCCATCCCGATGCTGGCGTATCCGTGGGGAGACGTGGCCGGCACGGTTGTCGATGTCGGCGGCGGCAATGGCTTCTTGCTCACCGTAATCCTCGAGGCCAATCCCCACCTCAGCGGGGTGGTCTTCGACATGGCGGATGCGGTGTCGCAGGCGCGCGAGCGTATCGCGGCGGCAGGGCTCGCCGGCCGCTGCCGCGCCGTGGAGGGCAGCTTCTTCGACGAGGCGCCGGCGGCGGGCACGCAGGTGCTCAGCCAGATCCTCCACGACTGGGACGACGACGACGCGCTGCGGATCCTGCGAAGCTGCAGGCGTTCAATCAACCCCGATGGCCGGCTGCTGATCCTCGAGTACGTCGTCCCCTCTGGCGACACTCCCAGCCGCGCCAAGCTGCTCGATCTGCACATGCTCGTGCTGCTCGGTGGGCGGGAAGGGACCGAGGCGCAGTGGCGCGTCCTCCTGGAGCGGGGAGGGTTCCGGGTGAGCCGAATCTTCCCCGCCGCGCGGACCGACCTGATCGAGGCGGTGCCGATCCAGGAGCTATGCTCCACCGGTATGCGGGTGTGAACGCCGCTCACTCATGGTCAGGAGGTGCGCGATGGCACGCAAGGTCGCCGACTGCCGCGAGATGCCCAGTGAGAGCAACTGCAGCCTGAGGATCTCGGGTGAGGAGGAGGAGGTGGTCAGGGCGGCGTCCGAGCATGCCGCATCGGTGCATCGCCATGAGGACTCCGCCGAGCTCCGCCAGCAGGTGCGCTCGTCGCTGACGGACACGGACGACTGAGGCGGTGCGCCCGCCCCCGGCCTAGACCCTGAGGTGCTCGAGCACGAGCTGACCGTCGACACCTCTCGGCACCGTGTGGTCGACGTCACCGACGAGGTGCAGCGGTTCGTCGCCAACACCGGCGGAACCGGGCTGCTCAACGTGCTGCTGCTCCACGCCACCGCGGGGGTGGCCCTGATCGAGACGGGAAGCGGCTCCGAGGCCGACCTCGAGGCGGCCCTGGAGCGCCTGCTGCCGCGGGACGGCCGCTACCGGCACAGCCACGGCTCCGCCGGACATGGCGCCGATCACCTGATCCCCGCCCTCGTCTCTCCATCGGTCACCCTGCCCGTCCAGCGGGGAAGGGTTCGGCTGGGCACCTGGCAGCGTCTCGTGATTGTGGACCTCAACGACGACAATCCTCGACGGACTCTTCACCTGTCGCTCCTCTGCGGCTGAGCGGGCAGCTCAGCGAGCGCCCAGCATGAGCCGCAGCGCGACGATGAGCAGGATGGCCGCGAAGGCCCGTTGCAGGACCAGGTTGGACAGCGTCCCCGCGACCCTGGCCCCCGCGTAGGCGCCGACCGCCAGCCCCAGGGCGATCATCAGTCCATATCGCCAGTCGACCTCCTGGCGCTGAGCATATTGGGCGACCGCCAGTATCCCGACGGGCAGTAGCAGGGCGGCCAGCGAGGTACCCGTCGCCTCCCGCTGGGAGAGGCCCAACAGGACCAGGGCGGGCACGATGATGAGGCCACCACCGACGCCGAACAGGCCGGAAAGAACTCCCGCGGCCAAGCCGATGATGAGGCCGAGGATGATGACGCTCATGGGGCGACTCTCCCACCCGGGCACGGCCGTTGGTGGGCGTGCGCACGTGGGCCCTTTCTGATAGCGTCACTGTAACTATGGCCTCCATGGATTTTGAGGAACTTCTCACCGATGAGCCGTCCCTGCCGGACAGCGAGGCGGCACGGGTCGATGCCGACGCCTACGGACGCATCATCGATGTGACCAGGGAGGCACTGGAGAGCTGCGTCCGCCATGTGGACGAACTTCCTGAAGCGGCCCGCGACTACGTCCGTCGCAACAACATCGATCTCCTGAGCGATGAGCTCAGGGCCCTGGAGCGGCGTCGCACCATGCTGGTGGGACTCGCCGATGACGGGCCCCGGCAACCGGCCTGACGCACCGCCTCGCTGAGCCGCGGTGCCTCAGCGATCGAAGCGCCGCTTCAGTCTGAGGTAGCGGCCGCGGTATCCCGGGAGGCGGAGCCCTGGTTCTCCCTGAGGGTCACTCCCAACACCAGGCTCAGGTGTCCGCCGAGGTAGCCGCCGACGTTGGCCAGGACGCCTCCGGAGACGGCGAGCAGCATCGCGGCACGGTGGCGGCCATACCGCCGGTACACGTACGAGGAGGTGTAGAGCAGCCAAGCCGAGGTGTTAACAGTCGCATGGACGATGCCGACCCGCCGCGCGCGACCGTCGGCGTGGAACCAATCACGCCACCCGGCCGCCATGGTTGGAAGGGCGGCGGCGATACCTCCGAGCAGCAGGCCCTCGGCGCCGGCCCGTTCGTCCTCTCCACCGATGAGGTCCAGATACGAGGTGCTCATCCACATCCCCAGAGGGAAGTCGGTGAGCAGGGGGTGGAGCGCATGGCCCAGCCATGTGCCGCCGAGGGCGCCATCGAGCGTCCGGTTCGTCAGAAGCTTGCCGGTGGCCCGGGTCAGCGGCCCACAGGCGGTATCGAGAGACGACGCCTCCTCGACGCGGCGCGCCAACATGCGTAGCGCTCGGCCTGTACGCCCCGGGGGAGAGGACATGCGGCTCAGCCTAAAGAGTTCGGTACGCCGTCCGCCACGGTGAGACCCTTTGCGCCACGGCAATAGCCGGATCTCGCCCATCCTCCAGTCCCTTGCGCTCGCGCGTGAGAGAGTGATAACGCCCGAAGTTCGGCTCCATAGAGGAACACCTGGTCCGGAATACCCGTGCCTACTGCGCCCCGCTTGAAACGGTCGAGGTCGTCGCCGGACTGGTTGATCAACGTGGAGGGGCCTCCGGCGAGTGCCTCAGGCAAGGCTGTCGTGGCAAGCTAACCACGGATCGCGCCGGCCATCATCGCGGAGGCAGGACTCATCAGCACGCTCCCCATAGCTGACTACGCGCTCATCTCCGATTGCCATACGGCCGCCCTGGTGAGCCGAGGCGGCTCCGTCGACTGGCTCTGCGCTCGGCGGTTTGACGGGCCGGCCATCTTCGGTCGGCTGCTCGACAGCGACGCCGGCCATTGGCTGCTGGGCCCAGTGGGGGAGGCCACCACCTCGCGCCGGTATCTCGAGGGCAGCATGGTGCTGGAGACGACCATCCGAGCTCGGGGCGGCACGGTGGTCGTCGTCGACGCCATGGCCACCGGTCGCAACGAGCGTGGTCACTCTCTGGGCGCGCAATCCCCGGGGGCGCTGCTGCGCCGGGTGACCTGCGTCGACGGCGAGGTGGAGATGCGCATGGAGTACGCGCCCCGGCCGGAATACGGCCTCATCCAGCCGCTGGTCACGCCGGTGACCCCCCATTGCGTGCAGGCCCGCGGTGGCGCCGATGTGCTGCTTCTCTCCGGGGCCATCCCGCTGTCCATCGAAGGCTCCACGGCAACGGCCGCGTTCAGCCTGAGCCGGGGCGACCGGATCCACGTGGCTCTGCAGCATCACTGGAGCTGGGAGGCGACGCCGCAGCCCTGGAGTGGAGAGGACATCCAGCTGCGCATCGATGACACCCTGGAGGGCTGGCGCACCTGGTCGCACCTGCACCAAAGCTACGACGGGCCCTGGCGAGAGCTGGTCCACCACAGCGGTAGGGTCCTGCAGGCCCTGACCTTTCAGCCCACCGGTGCCATCGTCGCTGCGCCCACCACCTCTCTTCCCGAGACGCCGGGTGGCGAGCGCAACTGGGACTACCGCTACACCTGGGTCCGTGACGCCAGCCTCACCCTGGACGCGCTCTGGGTGGCAGCCTGCCCGGACGAGGCTCATCGATTCTTCGCATGGATGGCGGGAGCTGTCGCCGCCCAGCTGCGCGATGGGGCGGACCTGCAGATCATGTTCGGCGTCGGTGGAGAGCACGACCTCAGCGAGCGCTCGCTGCCCCACCTCTCCGGCTGGCGCGACAGTCGCCCCGTACGAGCGGGCAACGGAGCCTGGTCACAACGTCAGCTCGACGTCTATGGCGAGCTTCTCGGTGCGGCGCGGCGGCTCCGCGACCAGCTCGCGGGCCTCGACCCGGCCACGAGGAGCTTCCTGGTCGCGGCGGCGGATGCGGCCGCATCGCGCTGGCGCGAGAGGGATCAGGGGATATGGGAGGTGCGAGGGGAGCCTCGGGAATTCCTCTACTCCAAGCTGATGTGCTGGGTGGCCGTGGATTGCGCCATCGCCCTTGCCGGAATACTCGACGCCGAGGACCGCGTGGCGCGGTGGAGCGCCACCCGGGGCGAGATCAGAGCGGTGATCCTCGACCGGGGCTGGAGTGAGACCGCTCAGGCCTACACCCAATCCTTCGGCTCCGACGACCTGGACGCCTCCAACCTCATGATGGTGATCGTGGGATTTCTGCCCGGGGATGACCCCCGTATGCGGGCCACCATCGACGCCATCGCCGAGCGGTTGACCGACGAGCGCGGGCTCGTCTACCGGTATCTCTCTCATGACGGGCTGGAGGGGGAGGAGGGCACCTTCCTGCTCTGCACCTTCTGGCTCGCCCAGGCCCTCGCCCTGGCGGGGGAGGGAGAGCGCGCCAGGGCCACGATGGGGCGTGCCGTGGCCTTCGCCAACGATGTCGGCCTCCTCGCCGAGGAGGTGGATCCGTCCGGCGGCGAGCTGCTCGGCAACTTTCCCCAGGCCTTCAGCCACATCGGGCTCATCAATGCCGCCTGGACCATCGCCGGCGCGGACCCCCGCTGCCGAACAGGTGCGGCAGCCGGCACCGAGGCAAGAAGGTGAAAGCAGTTGCCATAACTCCCGAGACGCCCGGCAGTGCCCGGCTCGAGGAGCTTCCCGAGCCGCGCCTCGACGAGGTGGCCGGTGGACGCGGTGTCGTGGTTCGCGTGGTTCGTGTCGGTCTTGACGGCACCGACCGGGAGATCAACGCCGGCGAGTACGGGGTGGCACCGGAGGGGTGTGACTTCCTGGTCCCGGGCCACGAGGGTTTCGGTGTCGTCGAGGTGGTGGGCCCATCGGTCACCGAGCTGTCGCCCGGCGACAGCGTGGTTGCCATCGTTCGCCATCCGGGGAAGGGCCTCTACGACCAGATCGGCCTGCCTGACTTCACCCTTGAACCCGAGTACTACGAGCACGGCATCAGCCGCCTCCATGGATTTCTCACCGAGCGCTACGTCGATGCACCGGACTTCCTGGTGCGCGTGCCCGCGGGCCTCTCGGCGGTGGGCGTCCTCCTCGAGCCGATGTCGGTCGTGGAGAAGGGCATAGCCCAGGCATACGA
>JBHELP010000057.1:0-16096 GCA_046263035.1 Candidatus Dormibacteria bacterium
GCGCTGGGTGCCGCGCTGACGGGGGTGACCACTGTTGGACGGGATCGCGGCCTGGACTTTGTCAGAGTGGAACCGGTGGCGGACGTCGCAGAGGCCGACCTCACGCGGTTCGGCGCCCGCCGCGCCCCCGCGGTGCAACCACGGCACACCTGGGTCATCGATCTCGAGCCCGAGGAGAGCGCATTGAGTGCTCAGCTCACCGCCGGTCAGCGCCGCAACGTCCGTGCGGCGGAGCGCAAGGGTCTCACGTTTCGGCGCAGCCGGGATCCTGCCGATGCCAATCTGTTCCTGGCCCTGATCGGGGGTACGGGGGCGCGCTCCGGATTCCGGCCCCACTCGGACGACTACTACCGGACGCTTCTCGAGATTCTCATGCCCCTGGGAGCCGGTTGTCTTCACCTGGCCGAGGCCGACGGGCGAGCGGTGGCTGCGGTGATCGAGTTCACCTTCGGTGACACCAGCTACTACGGTCACGCCGCCGCGGACATCGAGATGAACCGGCGCCTCAGGGCATCAGCCCCACTGGTGTGGTCGATAATGATGCAGGCCAAGGCTGCGGGCAGACGGCACTTCGACTTCTGGGGCATTCTTCCAGAGCACGAGGCGGACCATCCCTGGGCCGGGTTCTCCCGATTCAAGAAGTCCTTCGGAGGACGGTTGGTGCGGAGGGCCGGGACCTGGGAGGTGCCGCTGAAGCCTGTCAAGTACCATCTGTACACCCAGCTCAGGCGCTGGAGCGGCCGGCGGGGCGAGGAATGAGGCCGGCGACGCCGGCCGAGCTGGCCCGCTGGGACGACCTCGTCTCGGCGAATCCCGACGGAGGCCAGGTTCTCCAGACGCGTGCCTGGGGGGAGTTCAAGAGCCGCCACGGGTGGCGGCCGTCGTATCGCCTTCACGAGACCTCCGTCGGCTGCGTCGCGATCCTTTTCCTGACGAGGCGGATCCCGGGTATCGGCCCACTCTGGTACTCACCAAAGGGGCCTGGGGTGACAGACCCGGCGGCGCTCCTCGAGCTTCTGTCCCACCGAGGTGACCTTGGGGGCGCCTTCGCCGTCAAGGTGGAGCCGGAGATCGAGGCGGGGAACGACCTCTCCGCCTGGCCGGGCGCCGGTCTGGTGAAGGCCCCCCGTGACGTGCAGATAAGCCGGGCGACCATAGTCATGGACCTCAGGCCGGAGGAGAAGGTCATTCTGGCCTCCTTCAAGCCGAAGTGCCGCTACAACATCCGGCTTGCCTCCCGAAGGGGGGTGAGGGTGCGGCCCATGCCCATGGGCGATGCCGAGGTCGACATCATGTATCGCCTCATGCTGGCCACTCAGGGACGGGCCGGCTTCACCCTGCGGCATCCTAAGTACTTCTCGGACTACTGGCGGAGGCAGCAGGAGCTCGGGCAGGGACAGCTGTTCTTCGCCTTCCATGGCGACGAGATCCTGGCCGGCGCCTTCGTCACCTTCCTCGGCGCCAAGGCCTGGTACAAGGATGGGGGCTCCGTGAAGAGGCACTCCGAGCTGATGGCTCCTCACCTTCTCCAGTGGGAAGTGATGCGATGGCTTCGGGCCCGCGGCACCGAGCTATACGACATGGTCGCCGTGCCCCGTCCCGCGGAGATGGCCCCCGAGCACCCCCTGCACGGGCTCTATCGATTCAAGTCGGGCTTCTCAGAACGCGTCACCGAATTCGTCGGGACCTGGGACCTGCCCCTCGACCAGAGGCGGTACCGCCTCTGGAACCGGGTGGGGGAGCGCGCCGCCCACCAGTGGACCCTGCGTGCCCACAGGGATCTCTTCTACTGACGCTACCTCCAGACCCGTTTCATGATTACGCGAGCCAGCTTGTCTGGATCATGGTGCGTGGAGACGCGGGGTGAGACGACGTCGGCGAGGATGAAGCGGACGGGCCTGGACGCGGCCCTGTCTCGATCGAAGGTTATCCGGCTGGTCCCGGCCTCGGCGGCGGACGGAGGCAGGGGAGGGGTGAAGTTGCTGTTGACCACGACGTAATCGAAGAGGTTGTCGCCGACATGGGCCTCGATGGCATCGAGGTGCTCGCTCACCGTATATCCGGTGGTCTCCCCCGGCTGGCTGGCCACATTGCACACGTATACCTTGAGCGCCGGGGTGGAGCGCAGCACCTGGACCATGCCCTCGACCAACAGGTTGGGGAGGATCGACGTGTACAGCGAGCCCGGCCCCACTATGACCAGCTCGGCGTGCAGGATGGCCTCCTCCGCCTCGGGGTTGATCGGCGGCCCGGCGGGGTCCAGAAAGACCCGATCGATGCGATCGTCGCCGTAAGGAACCTTTGATTCACCGACGCGCACCTCGGCGCCCGCGTTGGCGCAGAGGATGACGTCGGTGAGGGTGCTGGGCACTATCTGACCGCGAACGGCGAGGACGCGGCCGGACTCCCGGAGGGCATGCTCGAAATCGCCGGTTATCTCGGCCATCGCCATGATGAACAGGTTTCCGAAGGAGTGTCCGCCCAGCGAGCCGTCACCCGTGAAGCGATGGGAGAAGAGCTCGGTCATCAGAGGCTCGGTCTCGGCCATGGCCACGAGACACTGGCGGAAGTCCCCCGGCGGCAGGACTCGGAACTCCGAGCGCAGGCGACCGCTCGAGCCGCCATCGTCGGCGACGGTCACGATGGCAACGATGTTTCCGGTGTACTTCTTGATGCCGCGAAGCAGGGCACTCAGCCCCGTGCCGCCGCCGATGGCCACGACGCGGGGACCCTTTGCCAGCAGCCGATGGGCATAGAGCTGTTCGATGAGCCCGGCCTCGTTGCCGCGCCCGGGCAGGAACGGACCGAGGATGGAACGTCCCAGCTTGTGCAGGCTGGCTGCGATGATGCCGATGCCGAGCGCGGCGAACAGGGCGGCACGAACATATCGGGGGATCGCCTGGAGGGTCAGTGTCTGCACCCACGAGGGGAAGCGGACATTGGTGTACGTCTCGCGGAGGACGTAGCCTCCAGCAAGGCTGATCATCACGATGCCGCTGACAAGAAGAAGGAGCCAGCGCTTGACGTTCAGCCCTGGAGTGAACCAGCGCACCAGGTTGGCGCCGGGAAGCAGCCTGTTCATCGGTTCGGTAAGCGCCTCCCCTTAATGGGGACCCTCTCAGGGCCCGTCACTTTCCACACTGTTGGGGACGCTCGTCGAGCTGCGGCCCGGGCCGGTCGCTCACTCGATCAGGTCGACCCAGCCTCTTGACGCCGCTTCCGCAGCTTCTCAAAGGTGTGCTCGGCCTCGATGTAGCGGATCGTCCCGGAATATGAGCGCATCACCAGGCTGTGCGTCTTGGCGGTGCGCCCCATGAAGCGCACACCGCCGAGCAGCTCACCGTCGGTGATTCCCGTTGCGGCGAAGAACACGTTCTCCCCGGAACACAGGTCGTCGAGCGTCAGGACATCGCCCTCCGTCTTTCCCTCCTTCTCCATCAGAGCCCGGTCCGCCTCGCGCACCCACAGCCGTCCCTGCATGCCACCGCCCACCGACTTGATCGCACAGGCGGCGAGGACGGCCTCGGGGGAGCCGCCGATGCCCATGAGGGCGTCGACGCCGGTGCGGCCCTCCATGGCGGCCATGATCGCCGCCATCACATCGCCGTCCATGAGCAGTCGCACCCGGGCTCCCGTGTTGCGGATCTCCCTCAAAAGGTCGTCGTGACGGGGCCGGTCGAGCACCACGATGGTGAGATCCTCGACATCTCTCCCCTCAGCCTTGGCTATTCGCCTCAGGTTGTTCTCCACCGAGTCCGTGATGTCGATGACATCGGCCGCGCGTGGTCCGACGATCAGCTTCTCCATATAGGGCACGTGGGTGAAGTACAGGGTCCCGCGGTCCGCCAGGGCCACGGTGGCGATGCCTCCCGGCAGTCCCTGCGCCACCAGCCGGGTGCCGTCGATGGGGTCCACCGCCACGTCCACCTCAGGGGGATTGCCATTGCCCACATGCTCGCCGATGTAGAGCATGGGGGCTTCGTCCTTCTCGCCCTCACCAATGACCACGATTCCATCCATGTCGACGAATCCCAGGCTGCGCCTCATCGAATCCACGGCGGCGGCGTCAGCATCCTCCTTCAGGTTCCTGCCCATGAATCGCGCCGCGGCCATCGCGGCGCCCTCCGTCACCCGAACCAGCTCGAGGGCCAGGTTGCGATCGATGGGCGTACCGAGATCTCTATGGGATGACATGAGGCGGGATCATACGCTCTGAGGCGCTGCCATCTCGCTACCGGCACCGACGAGGCGGGGGCGAAAGGCTAAGCTGCACAGCACTGATGGGAATGCGTTACTGGGGTCCGGTTCGGCTTGCCGGTGTGGCCGCTGCGGCGCTGGTCGTCGCATGTGGCGGGACAACCTCGTCCGGCGACAACGGCGAGCCCGGCAAGGACGCCAAGACCATCCTCGCCGACTCGGTGGCCGCCATGCGCTCGGCCCGGTCCGCCCATATGGCCGGCGACATCACCACCAGCGATGCCCACGTCCTTCTCAACATCGACATCGCCGGCAAGGATGCCATCAGCGGCACCTTCACCATCGACGGGACGCCGGTGAGGATCACCACCAGCGGGGGGAACAGCTACCTCGCCGGACGGGCGCTCTGGAACAAGGTGGACCCCAGCGGCAAGGCGGGCGAGCTCTTCGGTGAGCGCTGCGTCCTCGTCCCGCCGACCTTCCCCGGGGCAGCCAGCATACTCAGCGGGATCAGTCAGATAAGCGATCTCAACGGCCTCGCCGACAGCCTCTCCAAGCCCAAAGGCACCGTGAGCAAGGGGTCCATCACCAGTACCGGCGGTTCTCCGGCGATCACCATCAAGGATTCCGAGTCCACCCTCTATGTCGCCACCCAGGGACGGCCCTACCCCCTGCGCGTCGAGATGTCCGGGTCGGACGGCGGCCACCTGGACTTCGCGTACAACCGCAGGATCACGGTTGCCCCTCCGGCCGACTGCCTCGACGTCTCCAAGTTGGGTGTGCCGCCGCCCCCAGGCTGAGCAGAGCCTCGGTGCCGAATCCGCTGATGGCAGCGGCGGCACACTCGATGCCGCGCTCCAGCGCCTCCGGCCACTGCCCCTCGTCGTCGCGTTCGGACATGGCGCACGCCCCAAGGAAGCCCCCGGCCAGGGCGTCACCGGCCCCCGTGGGATCGATCACTGCCGCCACCGGCCCGGCGGGACGCTCGGTGACACTCTCGGCGGTGACGCAGGCAGCACCCGCCGGACCCCCCTTGACGACCACCGCCCGCAGCCGCCCGCGGCCGCACAGTGACCCTGCGGCGTGCCTCCATCGCGCCGGACTCGTCGCTGTCAGCGCGCCCAGCTCGGCGCGATCCAGGAAGAGGACGTCGGCACGCTCAACAACCGCGGCCACGTCGTGACGGCCGGCGGCGATGAAGACGCTCATGCTGTCGATGCCGATGAGCCGGGCTCTCGATTGATCGATCACCAGGCTCTGGAGGTCGGGCCGCATGCTGCCTGCGAAGAGCACGGGGGCGCGAGCCGCGGGTTCCGGCAATCGTGGGCTCCAGTCCACGTAGGCACCTTCGGCGGAGGCTTCGGATCCGGTGATCCAGCGGTCGTAGTCGTGGACCGCCCGCCAGCGGAACGTCGGGCGGTCCACGACGGTCAGGCCGTCCGTCCGGATGCCCCGTCTGGCGATCGCATCAGCACATCGGTCGCCGTCGCGGCCCCTGGTGCCGATGAGGAAGACGGGGGCGAAGCCTGCCGCCGCCAGGGCGGAGTACACCGCCGAGCCACCGGGTTGCTCCGTGCGGCGCCCATGGGGGGTGGTGACGTCGTCAAGCGTCACCGTCCCGGCCACGGCAATGTCCCAGGTCATGCCTCCGGAGGAAGCGCCGTGTCAGCCAGTGCGGCGGTCTGCTGAGCGCACGTCGGGAAAGAGGGGAATGATCCGGGCCATCATGGGTCGCTTCTCCTCATCGGCTCTTTCGAGGAGGATGCCCTGGACCGCAAACAGGATATCGCTCACGTGATTCGGATGCCGGTTTATCCCCAGCTCGTCGCGGAGACCGTGATCCACCCTGCGGATGAAGCGCACCACCGCCGAGTGTAGGTGGGCCGGCACCAGGCGGTAGTCACGGAGCCTGCACTCCTCGACCAGGTCCATGAGCGCATCCGATTCCCGCAGGAGCATCCGTGAGCGGACCTCCCTCGACCGCCCGAAGGCAGCCTCGCAATGGATGCGGCGCAACTCCAGGGCGGTGCGCTCCAGCGGACCGGCGACGCGACGAGGGCGTGGCGGCATGGGCGCGATTGTACCCGTGAGCGGGCGAACCATCCCCCCGCTCACCACTTCGATCAGAGGCGGGGGCGTGCCTGGGGGTAGCACACGGACCGCCACTTACCGGCCACGGCGACGAGGTGAACGGTCCGCGTCACGATGATGGGTCCCTCGCCGAGTAGAAGGGAGTACTCGACATCGAGCTCGGCGACCTCGCGGTGTTCGATGAGAAGCTCTGGATCGGTCCACTCCGGAAGGAACCTGACCTCCTTTACCTCCACTCCCTGCAGCCTGCCGAGTACCCCGCCGGCGTGCTCGGCGGCGAAGGCCTCGACCGATCCCCAGCGGCCCTGGCACTCGGTGGTGAGGAGCTCGAACGCTCGCGAATACTGACGTGCCCGCATGAGCTCCACGAAGACCGCCTCGCTGAACGCCGGGTTGCCGCGCGGCCGCCCGGCGGGGCCGGGCCGGCTCTCACGGGCCGCGACCATCGCCGAGATCCTCCGCGTAGCGGATTCCTGAGCCCGGGGTCCGGCGCCGGTCTCGACGAGGGTGGCCGGCGCCACCGCCCCCTGGGACCAGAAGGTGCGCGTGCCGGCGTCGAGGAGGAGAGGGGGGCCGGCGGGACTCCCGTCTGCGGCGGTGTCCGCACCGGGGCCCGGGGCCGTTCCGTGCCCCAGGAGGATGGCTGCGAGGGTTTTGGCCCAGGCCATGTGGGCCCGAGAATAGCCGACCACCGGACCCCTTCGCACCGCGGGCCGCAACGCTCGTTAGGATGCGCCCACATGAACCGTGACGGCGCCCGGATACTCGTGGGTGAGGACGAGGCGGGGGTGGCCCGTCCCCTGATCGCACGCCTCCGGCTGGCCGGCCACGATGTGCGCTGGGAGCGGGCCGTCCGGGACGTGCGGAGCCGGCTTCCGGAATTCAGGCCACACCTGCTGGTCCTCGACGTCTCGCTGGACACCGACGGCCTGGAGCTCTTCCAGGCGCTTCGTTTCGCACCGGAGAGCCCGCCCGCCGGCGTGGTCATCATGACCGAGGAGAGTGACGTGACGACGCGCGAGCGTGCCCATCAGCTGGGTGCCGCGGCGGTCGTCTCCAAACCGGTTGACGGCGACCGGTTGGCGTCCCTTGTCGACGATCTGCTGGCCTTCATCTGATGCTTGTCAAGGGGCCGCGCCGATGTCTCTGAGGATGCGGCTCGCCCTGGCGTCGGCGGTGGTCGTCGCCGGCGTGGTCGCCGTCCTCGGCGGCGTGGTCTTTTCCGCCTATTCAAGCCGCATCAGCTCGGGCTCCGACGGCAACCTGAAGGAGTTCCTCACGGTTTTCATCATCGCCGGCGCTTCTGCCATCCTTCTCGCCGTTGTGTTCGGATGGCTCGGGGCGCGCAGCGCAAGCAGGCGCCTGACCGGCCTCTCCTCACAACTGGGCGGGCTGGCCGCCGGTCGCGACGACCTGAGCGTCCGCGTCCCGGTTCCCGCCGGGAAGACCGAGATGGCCGAGCTGAGTCAGGCGCTGAACGCCTCCCTGGCACGCATCGATGCAACCTCGCGGAACCTTCAGGCGGCTCTGGGCGACCAGCGTCGCTTCCTGGCGGAGGCCTCCCGGAGACTGCGGGCGCCGCTCACCTCCATGGCCACCGGACTTCAGGTTCTGCGCCGGCGCCCGGACATGTCGGACACGGAACGCGACACGGCGATCGAGAGGACGCTCGGAGACATCCAGGCGATGACACAGCTCGTCGATGGCCTCGACCTGCTGGCTCGCATGGGATCTACCGAGAACCTCCGGCGCGAGGCCTTCGAGTGGGGCCCCCTGCTTGAAAATGCGATCACCGCGGGGCGCCGGCTCTGCGCCCCCAGACCCATCGGCATCGACGTGTCACCCAGTCTCCAGGCGGGGCTCGGCGATCCCGAAGCGATCCAGGAGTTGGTCCGCATTCTCTTCACGAACGTCGCAGTTCACACGCCGCAGACGTCGACGGTGACCTTCAGCGCAGGCTCGACAACGTGGAGGGGGGCTGATGCCGACGAGTTGACCGTTGCCGATGACGGTCCCGGCGTGCCCACGGCCACGCGGGAGAGGATGTTCGAGCCGTTTGTCACCGGCGGCCCCGGCCGTTCGGCAGGACTGGGGCTGGCGGTGGCCCGCGCCATTGCCACATCCCTCGGAGGCGCCATCGAAGCGGGGCCGAACTCACCGCGCGGCCTCCGTGTGAGAGTGGTCCTTCCCCGCGCGCCCGTCTGACACCCGCGCCGCCGAGATGCCGAGATGTGGTCAGCGAAAGGCCTGGAGGACGAGCAATGCCGCGCTGGCGGCCGCCCAGAAGGCGATCGTCCCACGGACGTATACGGGAACGTCACCGGGACCCTGATACCACTCGCGGACGCGTCGTCCGGTCATGACCACGATGGCGGTGGCGTCGATGAGGACGAAGAGCACGTTGCCCAGCAGCACGGGATAGTCCGCCCCGTGCTTGCCTATCACCCGTCCGGTGACGAGTGAGATCACGATGAGGACGATGGCGAGAGCCAGGATCACCATCTGCGCCTGCCGTACCCAGCGAAGCCGTCGTGTCAGCAGCGTGGCCACGATGATCAGGGCCGCCGCATACGCCGCGGACCGCAAAGCTGAACCAATCTGCAGCGGAACGGGTACGTCGACCGTCTGATCGCCCACTGACAGGCCGCCGCCGAACGCTGCCAGTGCCGCGATGATCGCCCCGAGGGCGAGGAGAAGGTCCCAGCTGTAGACGAACAGGACCGCCCCCGGACGGCGACCCTCTCCTCCGATCTGGCGCTCACCCTCGGTCACGGGGCCGATGGTAGTCGGCTATTCATGGGCGAAACGGTCGCCGTCGACCGTCGACGCCCGCCCAGGTGTTCGTGCGCGGGAGTCCGAGACTCCTGAAGTGGCTGATGTTCGTCCTCCGGATCGTGGTCGTCATTACGATGTCATGGTGAACGAGGCACAAACCATCTATCTCGACCATGCGGCCACCACCCCCATTGCTCCGGAGGCCCGCGATGCGGTGCTGGCCCTTCTCACGGAGGAATTCGGCAACCCGTCATCCCTTCACTCCAGGGGCCGGGCTGCCCGCGTGGCGGCCGACGCGGCGCGTGATCGCCTGGCCGCGGTACTGGGTTGCGGGCATGGGGAGTTGGTCTTCACCTCCGGCGGGACCGAGGCGAACAACCTCGCCATCAGGGGCGTGCTGGACCGCCATCGCGATCGTGGCCGCCATGTCGTTGTGAGCACCATCGAGCACGATTCGGTGCTCGCCACCACGGCAGCCCTCACGGGCCTGGGGCGCGCGGAGGCGACCCTGGTGGGGCCGGATGCCGGAGGGCGGGTCAGTCCGGAGGACATCGCCGCAGCCGTCCGGCCTGAGACCATCCTGGTCAGCGTCATGCTTGTCAACAATGAGGTGGGCACGGTTCAGGACGTGGGCGCCATCGCCTCACTGGTGAGGGAGCGAAATCCGGAGACCCTGATCCACGCCGATGCCGTGCAGGCGTTGGGGCGGATCCCCGTGAACGTCGCGGAGTTGGGGGTGGACCTGCTCTCCCTCTCCGGTCACAAGGTTTACGGGCCCAAGGGGGTGGGTGCCCTCTATATCCGTCGCGGCACCCTCATCGCCGCGCAGCTGACCGGCGGAGGCCAGGAGAGGAACCGGCGCAGCGGGACGGAGAACACTGCGGGCATCGCCGGCTTCGGCCGGGCGGTCGAAGTGGCCGAGGCGCGGCGCCCCGCGGATGCGCCACGGCTGACTGGGCTGGCGCGGGGCCTGATGGATGCGGTGACCGCCGCGGTGCCGGACGTGGTGGTGACAGGGGCCTCAGGCCCAGCCCGGGCGCCGGGATTCGCCACCCTCGCCTTTCCCGGCGCTCGCACCGACCTGCTGCTGACCGTCCTCGACCGCCACGGCATCTGTGCCTCGGGGGGCTCCGCCTGCTCCAGCGGCGCATCCATACCCTCGCATGTTCTCGGTGCGATGGGGCTGCCGCCGCATGTCGCCGGCGGAGCTCTTCGGCTCACCCCCGGCCGGGGCACCACGGAGGCGGACATGGACCATGCCGCGAGGGCCATCATCAGCGCCGCGACGCAGGTGCGGGAGGACCCAGCCGGCGCGGCCGTCGGGGCGGACGTCTCCGGCGAGGCCTTCCGCCGAGCAGTGAGGACCATGGGCGGCGGTTAGCCCGGTCCCGCGGCCATTCGGCGCTATAATCTTGACCATGACGGTAGGGATTACGCCGACGGCCTCCTTCTCGATGCGCGTCAGCTCCAAGGCGCACTACGGATTGCGGATGATGACCGAGTTCGCCAAGGCCCATGGGGGCGGCCCTCTGAGCCTTGCCGAGGTGGCCCGCGTCGAGCATCTACCTCTTGCCTACCTCGAGCATCTCGCCGGACAGCTCCGCAGGGGTGGGCTGGTGGAGAGCACACGTGGCGTGCACGGCGGCTATGCGCTGACCCGAGCACCGCGGGACATAACCGTCCTGGACGTGATCACCGTCGTGGAGGGTGAGGTGGCACCGGTGGAGTGCGTGGCCCACGGTTACGAGCCGGGCAGTTGCGCCCGCGAGGGCGACTGCGCCTCGCGAACGCTGTGGATACGGCTGAAGCGCAGCATCGACTCCGTGCTCCGCGAGACCACCCTGGCCGAGTTGATCGCGGACCGCAGCCTGGTGGATCTGCTGGTGCCCCTGCATGGCTGATCAGCCCACTCTCGTGGTCGAGCGTCTACACGCCTCCGTGGAGGGCAAGGAGATCCTCCGGGGGGTCGAGCTGCGCGTTCCCCAAGGGGAGATCCATGCGCTCATGGGACCGAACGGCTCCGGCAAGAGCACCCTGGCCTACACCCTCATGGGCCATCCCAAGTATGTGGTGACGGCGGGTACGGCCAGCTTCGACGGCCACGAGCTGATCAGCCTCCCGGCCGACGAGCGGGCCCGACTCGGCCTCTTCCTCTCGTTTCAATATCCCACGGCCATACCCGGTGTCACCACGGTCAATTTTCTGCGGGCGGCTCTGCGAGCGCAGGGTCGGGAGATGCCGGCGCGCCAGTTCCTCCAGACCCTGAAGACCGAGATGGCCGAGTTGAAGTTTGACGAGAGCTTTGGTCGGCGCTACATCAACGACGGTTTCTCGGGTGGCGAGAAGAAGCGCGCCGAGATTCTTCAGATGGCGATGTTCAAGCCCCGTATGGCGATCTTGGACGAGACGGATTCGGGTCTCGACGTCGACGCCCTCCGGATCGTCGGAGAATCCGTCCTCCGCCTGAGCGGCCGGGATGGGGCCGTTGATGCCCATCCGCGAGACGTCATGGGCATCCTGGTCATCACCCACTATCCGCGAATCCTCGAGTTCCTCAAGCCGGACCGGGTCCACGTTCTCAGCGAGGGTCGCGTGGTCACCTCAGGTGGTCATGATCTCGCCCGCCGCATCGAGGAAGGCGGTTATGAACCCATTCTCGGCGCCGCCGCGCGCTAAGGAGTACCAGCATGGCTGTACAGGCACATGAGCTGACCAAGGACTACAAGTACGGTTTTCATGACATAGACGTCTCCGTCTTCCGTACGGAGAAGGGGCTGTCGCCGGAGGTGGTCGCCGCAATCTCGGACCACAAGGGCGAGCCCGAATGGATGCTCGCCTTTCGCCTCAAGGCGCTCGCTCATTTCTTCAAGCGGCCCATGCCGTCGTGGGGGGCCGACCTCTCCGGCATCGACTTCGACAACATCTATTACTACGTCAAGCCCGCCGAGGAGACCAGCCGTTCCTGGGATGACGTTCCCGCCTCCATCAAGGAAACCTTCGACAAGTTGGGGATCCCGGACGCAGAGCGCAAGTTTCTCGCCGGTGTCAGCGCCCAGTACGACTCCGAGGTCGTCTATCACAGCATTCGAGAGGACCTCGACAAGCTGGGCGTGATCTTCGGTGACTGCGACACCGGCCTGCGGGATCACCCCGAGATCTTCCGCAAATACTTCGGCACGGTGATCCCCCCCAACGACAACAAGTTTGCGGCGCTCAACAGCGCCGTGTGGTCTGGGGGCTCGTTCGTGTATGTGCCCAAGGGCGTCCGCGTGGATGTTCCACTGCAGGCGTATTTCCGGATAAACAGTGACAACATGGGCCAGTTCGAGCGTACGCTCATCATCGCCGAGGAGGGATCGTACGTCCATTACATCGAGGGCTGTACTGCTCCCAACTACTCCAGCGACTCCCTGCATTCCGCGGTGGTCGAGATCATCGCCCATGAGAATGCTCACGTCCGCTACACCACCATTCAGAACTGGTCGGACAACGTCTACAACCTGGTCACCAAGCGCGCGAAGGCGATGAAGGGCGCCACCGTGGAGTGGATCGATGGCAACCTGGGCAGCAAGGTCACCATGAAATATCCGGCGATCTATCTCATGGG
This sequence comes from Candidatus Dormibacteria bacterium, assembly GCA_046263035.1. Lineage (GTDB taxonomy): Bacteria > Chloroflexota > Dormibacteria > Aeolococcales > Aeolococcaceae > JBHELP01. The sequence goes on from JBHELP010000057.1 coordinate 12,671, forward strand.
CGAGGGTGCCCATGGCGAGGTGCTCAGCGCCGCCTTTGCCGGCCCGGGACAGCACCAGGACGCCGGCGCCAAGTGTATCCACGTCGCACCCCACACGACCAGCAACATCGTCTCTCGATCGATAAGCAAGGGTACCGGCCGCACGTCGTACCGAGGGCACATCAAGGTGTATCCCGATGCCCATGACGTGAAGAGCAACGTCCGCTGCGACGCCCTTCTACTCGATGAGGAGGCCCAGAGCGACACCTATCCCTACATGGACATCGACAACCCCGATGTCACCATCGGGCACGAGGCGACCGTCAGCAAGGTGGGTGAGGACCAGATCTTCTATCTGACCTCTCGCGGCCTCAGTGAGAACGACGCAACGGCTCTCATCGTGAACGGCTTCTTCGAGCCGTTCGTGAAGGAGTTGCCCATGGAGTACGCCGTCGAGCTCAATCGTTTGCTGGCCATGTCCATGGAAGGCTCCGTGGGGTGAGCCGGGACCTCTGATGCCGGACGTGGCTGTGGCTGGCGCGATGGACGATGCTTCCGTGGAAGCGCGCGCAACGGCGTCGCCCCCATGGCTTGCGGCTCGGCGCAGGGCGGCATGGGACGCCTTCGGCGCCCTGCCCATGCCCAGGTCGGCCGTCGATGAGGACTACAGGCGGACGGATATAGGCGCGCTTCGCATCGACAGGTTCAGCACGGCGGCCTCACCGGACGGTGACGACGCCATCATCGAGGCGATGCGTAAACGGAGGGACGCGGCGGCGCCGGAGGCGGCCTGGCTGGCCAACACGGCCACCGGCGTCCGTGCCATAGAGGGCGCTGACGCCCTCGCCGCCCAGGGGGTCATCGTGTGCTCGCTGGAGGTGGCCGCCGACCGGCACGCCGAGTTGCTCCAACGCGGCCTGGCCTCCCTGGGCGCCGGCGACTCCAAGTTCATCGCGCTGTGGAACGCCCTGTGGCAGGGAGGCTGCTTCGTGTACGTCCCCAAATCGGTGGACGCCGCCATTCCCCTCTGGGTCACCCACGTTGCGAGCGCACCATCGTCGGCGATATTCCCCGCCACGGTCGCCCTGCTCGACGACAACTCATCGCTCACCCTGTTCGAAACCTATGCCTCCCCCGCTGGAGATCAGCCGCTGTTTAGCGACGCGGTGACGGCTCTGTGGCTGGGCCGGGACGCCCGGTTGGATTACTGCACGCTGCAGCAATGGGGCGGCGGAGCCTGGCACGTGGCCACCCACCGCGCCGGCGTGGGGGCCAACGCCCAGCTGCGGTTCTTCGGAGCAACCCTGGGCGCGCGCTTGCAGAAGGTGTACTGGGACGCGCTCCTGGAGGGCCAGGGGGCGGCCGTGGACATCACCGGCGTGTGCTTCGGTGACCGCCAGCAGCATCTCGACCACCAGTCGCTCCAGGCTCACCGGGCGCCACAGACGCACAGCGACCTTCTGCTCAAGGTTGCCGTGCGCGATCAGGCGCGAAGTGTCTACAGCGGTCTCGTCGACGTCGACAAGGTGGCCCAGCAGACTGACGGTTACGTGGCCAACCGCAATCTCATCCTGGGGCACGGCGCCAAGGCCGACAGCGTTCCCCGGCTGGAGATTCGGGCCAATGATGTCCGATGCGGCCATGGAGCGACAGCCGGCCACATCGACGATGAGCAGCGCTTCTATCTGCAGTCACGCGGCGTACCGCGCGAGGATGCCGACCGGCTGATCGTGCGCGGGTTCATGGAGGATGCCCTGGCCCGCGTTCCTCACGCTGGCTTCGCCACTCTGGTGGGACGGCTTATGGATGAGGAGATCGCCGGACACGCTCAGCTCGGTGTGGACGCGGACGGGGCGACGGCGGAGGCCGAGGCGGGTGGGAGCGCAGCCGAGGCAGGGCCCGACCTCGAGGACATGCCCGAGGCCACCAGGACCACGGCGGCCACGTTCGGGTGAGCGAGCTGGTGACCATCGGCCGGCCGGAGGACATCCCCCCGGGGCACGCGGCTCGGGTGGAGATAGGCGACACCGCCGTGGCGGTGTTCAACGTCGACGGGGAGTTCCATGTCCTCGACGACATCTGCAGCCATGCCCAGGCGTCGCTGAGCGAGGGTGACCTGGACGTGGAGCGCTGCGCCGTCGAGTGCCCTCTGCACGGCTCGTCCTTCGACCTCCGGACAGGCGAACCGCTCACCCTGCCTGCGGTCGAACCGGTACGAGTACACCGGGTCGAGGTCCACGGCGGCCAGCTCCGCATCAGTCTGAGCGACTGAGGGCGCGCGCCATGGCCCTCGACGTCCGCGAGACGTCCCCACCGCTTGACGCCAGAGAGCCGCAGCCGGCATCCCGGATGATGGAGGTTCGCGGCGATTTCCCCATCCTCGATCGCCTCATCGGCGAGCGGCCACTCGTCTATCTGGACTCCGCCGCCACCTCCCAGAAGCCGGCACAGGTCCTCGACGCCGTGGACGCCTACTACCGGCACCAGAATGCCAACGTCCACCGGGGCGTTCACACTCTCGGCAACGAGGCCACCGACCGCTTCGAGGCATCGCGCTCACAGGTTGCCCGGTTCATCGATGCTCCTGAGGATGGCGTGGTGTTCGTTCGCAACACCACCGAGGCGCTCAACCTGGTGGCTTCATCGTATGCGCGCGAGCTTCTCGAACCCGGGGACCGCATCGTGCTGTCGGAGATGGAGCACCACAGCAACCTTGTGCCCTGGCAGCTGGCGGCCGAGCGGGCCGGCATGGAGCTGGCCTTCCTTCGGGTCGCCGATGACGGCACTCTGGACATGGCGGACGCCGAGGTTTTGATGGAGGCACCGACCAAGCTGGTGAGCCTGGTTCATCAGTCCAATGTGCTGGGGACGATCAACCCCATCGCGGAGATCATTCACATGGCGCACCGCAATGGCGCCCTGGTTTGCGTGGATGCGGCACAGAGCGTGCCCCACATGGGCGTTTCGGTGGCCAAGCTGGACTGTGATTTTCTGGCCTTCAGCGGCCACAAGATGTGTGGCCCCATGGGCATCGGAGCTCTCTGGGCCAGACCGGAGCTCCTCGAGCGCATGCCTCCCTTCCTGGGAGGGGGCAGCATGATCCTTCGCGTGGGACTTGAGCAGTCGTCATGGAACTCGGTGCCCCACAAGTTCGAGGCCGGGACGCCCGATGTGGCGAGCGCCGTCGGTCTCGCCGCGGCCTGCGACTATCTCACGGGCATCGGGCTCGACCGCATACGGGCCCACGAATCAGAGCTCACAAGGCATCTCATCGAGGCCCTCGGGGAGGTGGGAGGTGTGGACATCTACGGTCCGCGGGACGTCTCCAACCATGGCGGCGCGGTCTCCTTCAACCTAAGAGAGATCCACGCCCATGACGTCGGCACCATCCTCGACCGGCAGGGGATCGCCATCAGGGCCGGCCATCACTGCTGCCAGCCGCTCATG
>JBHELP010000058.1:0-10254 GCA_046263035.1 Candidatus Dormibacteria bacterium
GACGTCATCACCCTGGCGGCGCACCGTCCGCACCGTCGCCAGCCCGGGGACATCAACGCGTCGCACCGTCTCCAGGCGCCGCAGCAACTGGTTGCGGACGGCGGCGTCACCGCAGCGCACGTGCTTCTCGGCCAGCAGCGATCCGTCGGGTAAGCGAGCCACCCAGGTCTCGCCAATGGTTCCATGCCCCAGGAGCTCGATCAGCTCAGGGCTCTCGGTGGCGACGCTCACCAGTGGATGGGGCTGATCAGGCGGGCTCCCTCGCGGGCCGACGGGGGCGGCCATGCACCAACCCGCCGCTCAGACATCGCACCGGTGGCGAGCATAACGCCCATGATTGCGGCATGTTCGACCTGACGTCCTCCCCCGAGGGATGGGGGCGATGGCGGTCACTGACCACAGGACTCTCCGCCGGTCTGGGCATCGACCTCGGCACCGCCAACACCGTCGTCTGCCGCCCACCCGGACGCATCATCCTCAATGAGGCATCGGTGATGGTGACGCCGTCGGACAACGGACGGTCGCCGGCAGTGCTGGTGGGCAGTGCCGCCCGAGAGCTCATCGGCCGGACGCCGGTGGGCATGACGGCCGTCCGACCCGTCCGTGACGGGGTGATCACCGATCTCCAGACGGCCCGGGCATTCATCATCGCCATCCTCCGGCAGGTTCCCAGGCGTCCCTGGGAGCGGCTTCGCCCGCGTGCCGTGGTCGGCGTGCCCGCCGGGGCGACGTCCCTGGAACGGAGGGCGCTGATCGAGGCGGTGGAGGAGGCCGGCGTCGGCCATGTCGATCTCCTTCCGGAGCCGATCGCGGGCGCCGTCGGTTGCGGGCTGGACCCCCTGGCGGCGCGGGCCAGCATGGTGGTGGACGTCGGTGGCGGCACCGCCGAGGTGACCGCCTTCTGCTTTGGCGGCATCCTGGCCACGCGCTCCTGCCGGGTGGCCGGTGATGAGATGACCGTGGCCCTGTACCAGTATCTGCGCCAGGAGCACCAGCTTCTCGTCGGTGAGCTGACCGCCGAGAACCTCAAGATGCGGCTGCGCGATCCCGCGCGGGGTGCCGAGCCCCTGGTGATCGAGGGGAGGGATGTCGTCTCCGGCCGGCCCCGCCTGTACACCCTGGTGCCCGCCGAGGCGGCCGAGGCGCTGCGGCCGACCGTTGACGGCATCATCGAGACCCTGGCCCTGTGCCTCAGTGAGCTGCCGCCCCAAGCGGTCGGCGACATCATGTCCGACGGTGTGCTCGCCTTCGGCGGTGGTTCCCTCCTCCAGGGCTTCGAGGAGCGACTGGAAGAGGCGTTTGGCTTCCCTGTGGGACTGGCCGACCGGCCCCTCACCTGCGTCGCCGAGGGCGCCGCCACAGTGCTCGGACTGCCCCGCGTGGTGGCCGCCTACGGCTGAGCATGCGGTGCCTGGGCATGGACCTCGGCGCGGTGAGCGGCGTAGTACTGGAGGATGCTGAGAGCCGCCGGCTCGGCCGTGTAGTAGCCCTCTCCCCCACCCCGGACAAACACAGTCACCGCGATCTCCGGGCTCTCCATGGGGGCGGCGGCGGTGTACCACGCGTCCGGCCCCCCGTTGGGCGCCGAGGGGTCCTCGGCGGTCCCGGTCTTGCCGCCGGCAGGGAAGGGCAGCGCCCGCAACAGAGTGCCGGTGCCCTCGGTGACGCCCAGGCGCATCCCGTCCCGAACCGGCCCCAGCACTCCGGCGAAGCCGAGAGGCGCCGGGGATGGAGGGGTGATCGCGGTATAGCCGCTGGCGGTCGCCGGCCGTGACTGCAGTCCCAGGTGGGGTGTGACCAGGGACCCCGTCGCCACCCCCGCCGTCCAGCGGGCCACCTGGAGGGGGGTGGCGGTCAGGGTCCCCTGTCCGATGCCCATGAGCACGGTGGAGCCGGAGTACCAGGTGCCGCCCCGGCCCGCCACCGAGTCCGGTGTCCCCAGGAAGCCGGCGGACTCGCCGGGGAGGTCGACACCGGTCCGGCGGCCGGCGCCGAGCTCGGACGCCACCGAGGCGATGCGTTGCGCGCCCAGGGCCAGGGCCAGCTTGTAGAAGTACACGTCATTCGACCAGGCGATCGCCTGGGGCAGATTCTGCGGCGGAAGGTTCTGCCAGTTGTGGAACACGGAGGCGCCCAGCTGGAAGCTGGCCCCGGTGGGGATGACCCGTCCCGGCGGGATGGCGCCATGAACGACGTCCGCCGCCCCCACGACCAGCTTGAATGTGGACCCAGGCGGCGCCGCCAGCTGGGTGGCATGCTGGAGGGCAGGATTGCCGGCTCCACCGATGCTCTTGACCAGCCCGGCACCGTCGATGGGCGGCCCGTAGAGATTGTTGTCGTACGCCGGCAGACTGGCCATGGCGAGCACCTCCCCGGTGCGCGGATCCATCGCCACCACGGCACCCTGCTCACCGCGGGGCTGACCGGGCACGCCGCGCAGGGCCGTTGCCAGGGCATCGGTTGCCGCCTTCTGAAGGCCAAGATCCACTGTCAGCCGCACATCGCCGCCGGGCGACGGCGGCCGGGCCGTGCTCATCGTCGCCGGCCTTCCCGAGGGCTCGACGAGTACCGCCTGAGCCCCGGGGGTGCCACGGAGGACTGTGTCGTACTGCTGCTCCAGTCCGGCGCGGCCGATGATGGAGCCGGGGGGGACTTGACCCAGTCGCTCGATGTCGTCCGGCGTGGCGACGCCCGCAAAGCCCAGCAGGGGGGCCATCATGGGCCCGTAGCGATACTGCCGCCGCTGCGAGGGCACCACCAGTACGCCGGGAATTCCGGCCGTGGTGATCTGGGCGCCGGTCGCCGCAGGAATGTCGCCCCGAAGCCGCACCGAGGGCTCCGACGCTGAGGTGCCCAGCATGGCCTCCAGGGCTGCGGGCGTGATGGAGAGGAGGGCCGCCAGGCGGCCGGGGGCGGAGGGGTCACGGCGAAGGACCGCGGGAACCACCACCACACCGGCGGCCAGCACATCCTGTGCGACGGGCACGCCGTGGCGATCGGTGATCATGCCCCGCGTGGCGGGCAGCGTGACCCAGCGAGTCATCTGCACGGTCCCCACCCGGCGGAGTGTGGCACCCTGGCTGCGCTGCATCTGAAAGCCGGCATAGCCAAGCCCCACCAGGGCAGCGCTCAGGCCCAGGGCGACAGTTCGGGCAAGACGGGGAGACCGGTAACCACGCCGTGGCGGGCGAGAAAGCCGGGGCCGCCGCGCCTCGTGGCGGGCCGCTGCCACCAGGCCGATGGCGGCGAGATGGGCGACGGCGGACGTCCCCCCATAGCTGATCAGAGGACAGGGCACGCCGGCAATGGGCAGCAATCCCAGGTTGCCGGCAACCGAGATGCTCACCTCCGTTCCCATCAGTACAGCCAGCCCACCCGCCATCAGCGCCCCCAAGCCGTCGCGAGTCCGGGCCGCGGTGAGGGCCAGCCTCCACACGAGGACCCCGGTTGCCAGCAGCACGGCGGTGCCGGCCAGCAGGCCGCGTTGCTCGACAAGGCTTGCGAAGGCGAGATCCGTCTCCCGCGCCGGCAGATATTGGGCCAGCAGATGGGAGGGAGCGGAGTTGTCGATGCCGGAGAGGCCGCCCGACCCGATCGCCACATGCGCCTGAAGAGCGGTCCAACCCGCCCCCTGAGCATCGCGACCGCCGTCGAGAAAGGCATGCAGACGCTGCAGCTGGTAGGGGTGGAGAAAGTGCTCAGCGAAGGGCGCCACCGCCGCGCCACCGGCCATGAGGAGGGCCAGACATCGCAGACGGGTGCGAGCCAGGAGCAGCATCGCGGCAAGGAGGACGGAGAGCAGCAGCGAGGTGCTCAGGTCGGGCTGGAGAAGGGTGAGACCGATGGGAACCACCGCCAGGGCGATCGCCGCCGTCACCCGCCGCACCCCCGTGCCCGACCCGAGTACCTGGGCAAGCACCAGCAGCATGCCCAGCTTGGCCAGCTCCGAGGGCTGGAGCGCCAGCGGACCCGCCGACAGCCAGCGCCGGGCACCGTTGGAAGGCACCCCGACAGTGATGAGGATGAGGAGCATCAGCAGCGCCATCGCGTAAATGACACGTCCCAACCAGGGCCAGTTCCTACTGCTTGTACGGGAGGCGATGGCCAGGAGACCCAGGCCGACGCCGACCGCCACCACCTGGTGAATGGCGAGATCCGTCTGACCCAGCGCCACCAGGTTGAAGATGCCCAGAGCGCAGAGAGCGGCCACCGCCGCGAGGGTCAGCGGGTCGATGCCGAGCAGGAGGGCACGCCACCTGGACGCCGGGGCGCGCGGACTCCTCACAGTGTCCTCGAGACTGAACAACGGTGGCAGGTGCGGACCTGAACCTCCCAATTGTGTCACCCGAGACCAGCGGGCAGGAGGCCGCCGACAGCCCCACACCGCGGTGGCCCGGGTCGCCCGTGCGCATGCGGCCGATGTGGCCCCCCGGAGACGTGTCCGACTGCCTGACGAGGCATACCCCGGTGACCTGAGGTGCATGCCCGGCTGCCTCAGGAGACTCGGCCGGCCTCCTCATGAGGGACCACCACGAGCCCGGCGACGTCGGCGGTGCGGGGCCACAGCAACCGCACCGCGCCCACGGCCAGTCCGGCGCCAACCACCTCGGCCGCCACAAAGCCGAGCACCGAGCCGGGAGCGATACCAGAGAAGGTGTCCGTGAACATGCGGGCCACGGTCACGGCCGGGTTGGCGAAGCTGGTCGACGAGGTGAAGAAGTACGCCCCGGTGATGTAGGCGCCGACCGCGAAGGGCGCGGCACCGCGGGAGCGGCCCCGGGCGAGACCGAAGACCACCAGCAGCAGGCCGAAGGTCGCGACCACCTCTCCCAGCCAGAGTCCGCTCCCAGTCCGCCCATGGGTGGAGGCTGAGAACGCCGGCAGCGAGAACATGAGGTTGGCGATCGCCGTGCCCGCCAGTCCACCGGCCAGCTGAGCTGCGATGTAGGCAACGAGCTCGCCGGGGCGCAGACCTCTGAAAACTGCGTCGGCAGCGCTGATCACCGGGTTCAGATGGGCGCCGGAGAGCGGGCCCAGGGCTAGGATGATGGCCACGAGGGCGCAGCCGGTGACGACGGCGTTCTCGAGCAGCTGGACACCCGCGTCCGAGGGGCTGAGCCTCTGGGCGGCGATCCCCGAGCCGACCACGGCGACGACCAGCAGGCCGGTGCCCACGAACTCGGCACCGGCCCGCCTCAGCAACATGGGCTCATCGGCGGCCATTCCAATCGAGGGACATCGATCTATCGATGGTAAGCGATGTGATCGACAGATGTCAATGGTTGTTAGAATGATGTCATGGCGACGACGGTCGAGACCGGCAGCGAGGCGCCGTCCCGGGTGAAGGGATGCTGCGTGCAGCTGGCCCCTCCCCTGCCCGGGCACGGCGCCGAGGCACTCGCCGAGGTCTTCAAGGCGCTCGCCGATCCCACCAGGGTGCAGATGATTCACATGCTGAAGGCGGCCGCCGAGCCCGTCTGCGTCTGCGACTTCACCGCGGCCATCGATCTCGGTCAACCCACCGTGAGCCATCACCTGGCGCGGCTGCGGGATGCGGGCCTGGTCACCAGCTTCCGGCGCGGGGTCTGGGCCTTCTACAGGCTCCGCAGCGATCTTTCCGAGCCCGCCCGCCTGGCCCTGTCGACCATCCCCTGATCGCCGGCGACCAGTGACGCCCGACAATGAGCATGCGATGGAGGCGGTGATCATCGAGGCGTCCGGTCGCGAGGTTCCCATCACCAGTCCCCACAAGGTGTTCTTCGCTGAGCGCGGAGACACCAAGCTGGACCTGGCCCGCTACTACCAGGCCGTCGAGAAACCGCTGCTGGGAGCCATGGGTGGCAGACCGGTGCTGCTGCAGCGCTTTCCCAATGGAGCCGGAGGACCCTCCTTCTTCCAGAAGCGTGTCCCCGACGCCCGCCCCGACTGGCTGCAGACCATTGAGGTCAGCACCCCGAACGGGACGGTCTCACGCGCCCTGATCGCCGCCGATCTGGCCCACGTGCTCTGGGCGGTTAACCTCGGCTGTCTGGGGTTCCACGTCTGGCCGGCGCTGGCGTCCGACCCTGAGCACGCCGACGAGCTACGCATCGACCTGGACCCCACTCCCGGCGTGACCTTTTCGATGGTCCGCGATGCCGCCCGGCGGGTGCGAGCGCTCCTCAGGGAGCTCGGTGTCGAGGCACTTCCCAAGACGACGGGCAACCGCGGTATCCACGTCTACGTTCGCCTGCTGCCCCGGTGGACGTCTTACGAGGTGCGATCGGCGGCGGTCGCCCTGGCCCGCGAGCTCGAGTGCCGCCATCCCCTGTTGCTGACGGCTGCCTGGTGGAAGGAGGAACGAGGCCGCCGGGTGTTCATCGACTTCAATCAAAATGCGCCTCACAAGACCATCTTCGGCGCCTGGTCGGTGCGAGCCCGGCCCGGGGCCCAGGTGTCAACGCCCTTCTCGTGGGAGGAGCTCGACGTCATCGAACCGGACGCGCTGACCATAGCCACGGTGCCCGCCCGTGTCGCTGCTGCCGGCGATCCCTGGACACCTATGCGGGCCCATCCACAGTCACTCGAGCCCCTGCTGGAGCTGCACCGTCGCGACGCGGCGGCCGGCCTTCCCGATGCACCCTGGCCACCCGTGTACCCCAAGATGCCGGGCGAGCCCTCGCGCGTCGCCCCCAGCCGGGCCCGCAAGCCATGACCGCGGCCGCCAGGCTCCGATACCATTGCCGGGCCATGCAGACGGTCTATGAGGCGGCAGGCGGTGTCGATGGTCTGCGCCGCCTGGCCAATGCATGGCACGCCAGGGTGATGGCCGACGAGGTGGTGGGTCACGCCTTCAGCCACGGCGTCCACCCCCAGCACACCGAGCGGCTAGCCGCTTACTGGGGCGAGGCACTTGGGGGGCCGGCGACCTATTCGGCCGCCTACGGCGATGAGACCTCGGTGCTGCGCATGCACGGTGGCCACGGCCCTCACGAGGAGATGGATCGCCTGGCGATCTCCTGTTTCGACCAGGCCCTGGCCGACGTCGGGCTGGCTGACGACGACCGGATTCGAGAGGTGCTGCACGACTACTTCTCCTGGGTCACGACGACCATGTCCCGCTATCACCGGTCCGCGGACGACGTGCCTGACGGTTTGCAGGTGCCACATTGGTCGTGGCACGGACTGGTCGGCACAACCCCGGATGCGAGAGGCGATATGGGCAGCGCTGGCGGCTGACCCGGCCGGCGCCCTATTGGCAGTCACTTCGGCCTCCTCGGAGATCCCCCGGGGGTAACCCCACGGTCGTGGTTGGCGACAAAAGGGTTGCGCTCATCGCGCTGCGAGCTGAGGTGTGAGAGAGTTGCAGCTCGATGTCCGGCAAAACGCCGCCCCGTCCCAGTCCCCCAAGGAGGGCGGCAAGCCGTCCTCCCCGGGGGCCTCTGCGCAAGTGGGCTCGCGTACGGCGAGCCACGGCTCTGCTGGTACTGCTGCTGCTGGCGGGCGGCTCCGCCGTGGCAACGGCTCGCGAGGTCGACTCTCCTGACGAGGATGCCGTCTCGCAACAGGGCTTAGAGGCACCTCCGGCCGAGGGTGGCACTGCCCTGGACGGGCCCGGGGAGACGCCTTCAGTGGCGAAGCCGGCCAGACCTGCGAGTGAGTCGAGGAACACCGGCGCGACGTCCGGTCCCACCGGCGCGCCGGTCCCCGCCGGCCCCCACATCCAAGTGCCAATCCTCACCTATCACTACATCCGTCAGAATCCTCAGTCCCCGGGGGGCGATGGCTGGGAGCTGTCCGTCGCACCGGATGAATTCGCCAGGCAGATGGCCTATCTGCGCATCGCCGGGGCACACGCTGTGACGCTGGCAGACGTGATGAGGGCGCTCCGCGGCGGCCCCGCGCTTCCCGCCCGCCCGGTGCTGCTGACCTTCGACGACGGCTATGCCGATTTCGCCACTGCCGCCGCGCCCGTGCTGGAGCGAAATGGTCTGGTGGGCACGGATTTCGTGGTCGGGGGTTTCATCGGCAGGCCCAATTACATGACCGCCGAACAGATTCTCGACGTCGCCGCCCACGGCATGGTCATTGGCGCTCACACCATGCATCACGTGAAACTGAACACGATTCCAATCGACCTGGCCCGAGCCGAGATAAACGATTCCAAGCGTACTCTTGAGCTTCTGCTGGGCCGGCCGGTGGACGACTTCGCCTACCCATACGGCTCGTACGACCCCGAGGTGGTCGGATTGGTCGCCGCGGCCGGTTTTCGCGACGCGGTGACCACCAACCCGGGCAATGTTCAATTTCTCTCCGCACGTCTAGAGCTTCGGCGCACCCGGGTGGGGGCGAGTGACACGATGACCAGCTTTGCTCGCAAGGCGCTGCTTCCCCCGCCGCCCCCGGAGCGGGCCTCACCGCCGGCTTCGCCACAATCAGCCCCATCTCCGAAAACCACGCCGGGGCCCACAAGAACAGCGTCTGCGGCGCCGGCCAGCCCTACGCCCACGGGGCGGGCAACCGTCATCATCCCCGTGGCCGGCCCCACCCCGAAACCGTAGCCGGCACGGGTTCTCAAGCAGCTGACGCCCCGTGCAGGCGTGAAGCGACACAGGTTCCGACGGCCCCTCAGGACACCCGTGACGGTGTGGCGCTCGGCGGTGCCACGATCGCCCGAGATGCCGCGTAAGCAGCAGCCTCGGCCCGACTGCGAAGGCCCAGCTTTCCGAGTACGGAGCTGACGTGGTGCTCAATTGTGCGGACGGAGTTGTGGAGTCTGGCCGCGATGTCGGCGTTGCTGCAGCCGTCGCGCAGGAGCTCGAGAACAACCAGCTCACGCGGGCTGAGGGAGGCGGTGGCATCAGCCCGGCGCGGTGGCACCCTGACCGGCATCCCGAGGCGGTTCAGCAGCTCGGCTGATCTTTCGGCGCGCGGAGAGCCCAGGAGCTCGTAGAGGTTGTGAGCCACTCGGGCCTCCGCGATGGCGGCCCCGGCGTCGCCGGCCGCCAGCACGCGGGCGAGTGCAAGATGAAGGTCGGCACTCAGCAGCGGCCACTCCGTGCCCGGCAGGGCCCGCAGCCCGGCCTCGTACGCGTCGACGGCCATCTCTGGCTGGTCGCGGGCCTCGGCAATCCGGCCACGCGCCCAGCCGGCACGCGCGGCCAGGACGGGAACCCTGCGATCCCTGGTGAGTGCATCCAGCTCATCAGCGGCCGCTTCCGCGCTTTCGGTGCGACCGCGGGCCAGCTCGGCATCGACGCAGATGGTGAGCAGGCGGGCGGCCCGGACGCGGTCCTCGCCAAGCATGCGCAGGCCCTGCCGGGCCACCGCGGTGGCCTCCGCAAACTGACCGCGGGCGAGGTGGAGACCGGCGAGTGGGAGCAGGGTCTCGACATGCTCTCGCCGCTCGGTCAGCAGCCTCTCCGCGTCGTCAAGGCAGCCGCGGAGGAGCCACAGCTCTGCCAGAGCAGCGCGCACCTGGCCCTCAGTACGGGGGCTGCCCTGAGGCGCCCGGGTGGCGGCGAGTCGCAGCGCCGCCTCCGCCTCGTCCCAGCGGCCCACATCGCAGAGGATGAGTCCGAACACCGAGCGGCAGTGGGCGTAGAGGAACGCGGATCCCTGCTCGAAACCGAGGCCCAGATGCCGCTCCGCAGCGCGGGTCCATTCATCCGCGCGCCGGATGTCGCCGACGCGGCCGCACGAGCTGAACAGGTTGCACACAACCTCGGCGCGGGCAAAGGGGCTGTCGGCCTCACCGGACAGCACCATTGCCATGGCCTCATCGAGCAGGGTCATCCCCTCATCAACCAGGGCCAGGGATATCTCGGCTGTGCCCTGGTCGGCCAGGGCCTTGGCCTCGAGGTTCCTGTCGCCCAGTCGGCGGGCCAGCACCACCGCGTCCGCCGCGCTGCGGCGAAGCTCGGTCACATCGGTCATATCACATCCGGGAAGCGGCAGGGAGGCAAGCGCATGCTCATAGCAATCAGGCCTGTCTGAGACAAGGCGGCGAGCGCGCGCGAACCAGCCGTTGGCCATGCGCGGGCTGTCATGAAGGAAGTAGTGCATCCGCCCCAGGAAGACTGCGGCTGCGGCGGCCCTTGGGGGACGATCCAGGCGGAACCGGTTGAAGGCTTCGCGCAGCGCTGTCTCGGCCGACTCGGCCTGACGGAACATGGCATGGCACATGCCGATCACCAGCTGCCGCTCGGCCATGTCGACGTGATCCGACTGCTGCGCCACCTGAAGCGCGGTTCCCAGGTCACCCGCGGCCAGCAC